>JAZLFY010000257.1:0-7781 GCA_045616025.1 Acutalibacteraceae bacterium
TTTTTCTCTTCGGTACTGCCATTGTTTTGGCACCTCCATTATATTAATTTAATTTTTTAACAAATCTGCAAGGGCGGAAAGTCGCGGGTCAATTTCCTTTTTGGGACAACCGCAATCACCCTCGTTTAAATCTTTACCGCATTTCTGACAAATTCCTTTGCAGGAATCTTTGCATAAATGTTTTGTCGGAAGCGATAAAACGACCTCTGTATACACAAGTTCGTCCACATCAAGTTTCATATCGGGAACTTCTATTATTGTGTCACTCTCCTGTCTCTCCAGAGATGTGGCAAGCATTTTTGAAATTTCCACGCTATGCTTGTGTACAGTATCAATACCGCAACGGTCACACGGTGCAGAAAACTCATACATAACCGAAAGGTTAAGCGATACAACGCTTGCGCGGTTTTCGACAAAACCTTCAATCTTTACAGGCTTATTGAGCGGATAATTACCCGAAAGTTCAAAATCGGTCATATCAAGCATATATGCAACATCAAGCCGTTCGCCGTCGTTTGCAAAAATACGCTTTAAATCAAGAGTCATAAAAAACACCCCTATTGCGAGGTTGATACGAAAATTATTATATATTTATATATGTAATTTGTCAAGATATATTTTAAACAATTAAAAAAAGCGCCCTCGGGCGCTTTTTAAGTCGGTTGCTTTTTGATTTTAAAAATCATACGGAGCAGTCCGCTTATGTACTTTGGTTTTTCGATTAAAATTACTTTCAAAACAATCTCCCCCTTATCTTCTTTGACAGGTTATACCTAAAATAATTACCCAAATTGCAAGTACCGCAACCAAAAATTTGGGAGGGCAAAAGCAACTTATAAGCAGTCCTACGGCAAAGGTGATTGCAACAACGCCTTTGTTAACCTTTCTTCTGCATTTTCTCATTTTCCTCCCTCCGTTATTACATATTAAGCAAAATTTTAAAAAAGGTTACTTTATATTTAATAATACTTGTAAATTTGAAAGTTATTTGTTATAATGAGAAAAAATGTTTGGGGTGATTACTTTGGCAGGATTTAAAAAATCATTATTCGGCTTTGACTGTGACGATGTTATAGAATACATCCAAAAACTGCAAAAAAAGCACAGTGATATTGAAAGCGGTTTAAATGAAAAAATTGAAAATCTTAACGGAACTATTGAATTGCTTAACGAAAAGATTGACGAAATCAACAAATCAAAAGCCGTTCTTGAAGCCGAACTTCAAAAATATATTGACAAGCAGGAAGAAATTGAAAGAATTTCCGAAAACATCGGTAAACTTTATTTGGTTTCAAAATCCAACGCGCAAACAATTATGGAAAATGCCGAAGAAAGCCGTAAAGCCGCAAGAATTGAAATTGAAAAAAATCTTGCAGTAATTGAACAAGCACACCAAGCACTTAAAGAAATTAAAGAAAATGTTACAAACAATTCAAAAGATTTCTCCCAAAAAATCGACCAACTTTCAAACGAACTTGAAGCCACAAAAGAAGGTGTCCGTATAAGTTCGGCGGAAAGCAGAGAAAAAATTGCACAGTTTGCAGAACTTGTAAATCAATAATATTCGGTATTTTTAAAAGCTGTTCCACAATTTGGAACGGCTTTTTTTGTTTTTATCTATTGATTTTTTTGTTTAATCAGATATAATTAAACTGTACCATTTGGAACAGATAAGGGGGTTGTTTATGAATTGTACTCTTTTTAACAATTTAACCGAAACCGAACAAAAAGAAATAACAAAAGAACTTACCGCACAAGAGAAATTTAAAAAAGGAAGCGAACTTTACAAAACGGGTTTTCTTGGTATTTTAGTTAAAGGTAATGCCGTTATAAAGCGAAACAACAATATAGGATGCACCCTTACCGTCCGTTCTTTAAATGAAGGCGAAATATTCGGTGCAGTATCGCTTTTCGGCAGTTGGAACGAAGGATTAAGCAATATTACCGCAAAAAGTGATTGCACATTGATTTATATAGACGAAAACACATTTAAAAACATTTTAATTAAATACCCTACGGTTTCCTTTAACTATATTGAATACTTAACCGAAAGAATACGATTTTTAAACAAAAGAATTGATGCCTTTTCGGCAAGTTCAACCGAAGAACAGTTATATGAATTTCTTTTATCGTTTGCAGATATTGACGGAAATGTCAAATTAAATTTCGGTATGTCGGAATTATCAAGACGGTTAAATGTCGGCAGAACAAGTTTATACCGTGATATTGAATCATTATCAAAGAAAAAACTGATTATCCGTAACGGTAATACATTTAAAATCAAATTAAGGTGATAATTATGAAAAGAATATTAAGCATTTTACTTTTAATTACAATTGCATTTACTTTAACTGCTTGCGGCAGTAAAAGTAAAGAGACCGGCACATACAAATCTGTTGATATGACTGTTGCCTGCCTTAAAGGCCCTACCGGACTTGGTATGGCTAAACTTATGAAAGACAATGAGGGCAAGAAAACGGCAAACAATTATAAATTTACCGTTGCCACCTCCCCTGACGAAATAAGCGGTAAAATCGTTACGGGTGAAATCAACATCGCTTCTGTACCGACAAATCTTGCTGCAAAACTTTATAACAAAACAAACGGCAAAGTAAAAATGCTTGCCGTTAACACATTAGGCGTGCTTTCAATTATTGAAAACGGAAACAGTATTAAAACAGCCGCCGACCTTAAAGGCAAGACAATTTATGCTACCGGAGAGGGCTCTAACCCCGAATATATATTAAAAGAAATACTTAAAGACAATAAATTCCAGGTTGGCAAAGATGTCAATATAACTTTTGTTGCATCCAACGACGAACTGACCGCCGCAATCGTTAGCGGCAAGGCGCAGGTTGCAATGGTATCCGAGCCGGTCGCTTCTGTTGTCCTTTCAAAAAAAGGCTCTCTGCGCCGTGCATTATCATTAAATGACGAGTGGGAAAAGAAAGAAAAAGGCAAACTTATGATGGGGTGCGTTGTCGCACTTGACAGTTTTATAAATACAAACAAATCGGCAGTTGATAAATTTCTTGAAGAATATAAAAAATCAATTGATTTTGCAATCAATTCAACCGACGAGGCGGCAAAATACTGTGCGGAATTTCAAATAGTACCAAGCGAGGAAATTGCAAAAGCATCAATTCCAAACTCAAATTTAACCTTTATTAAAGGCAACGAAATTCAAAAATCAATAGAAAACTATTTTAATGTTTTAACGGAATTTGACCAAAATTCACTTGGCGGAAAATTACCGCAGAAAGATTTTTATTATGAAAAGTAATCTATTAAAAACCGCAAAATATATTCTGATTTTTGCTTTTTGGGTTTTAATATGGCAGGTTGCAAGTATGATTATTTCACCCGACCTTTCCATATTTCTGCCCTCCCCCTTTGATGTGTTCAAAAAACTGATAATATTGCTTCCTACATCCGAATTTTTAAAGGCATGCGGCGCAACACTTTTAAGAATATTTATCGGCTTTTTGCTCGGCTCGACAGTAGGCATACTTCTCGGCATACTTACGGGAACGGTAAAAATATTTAGAGATATATTTTCCCCCGTACTTAAAATCGTTCGTGCCGTGCCGGTTGTATCATTTATTATTCTTGCGTTTCTGTTTTTAAGTGAAAATAAATTGCCGGTATTTATATCATTTTTAATGGTTGTTCCGCTTGTATGGCAGACGGTTAACGATGCGCTTTTAAGCGTTAACAAGAAGTTACTTGAAATGGGCAAAGTTTACGGTGTGGGTAGGTTTAAAACTTTAATATTCATTAAATTACCCGAAATTAAAAACTCAATTATATCTGCATTACTTAACGGCATCGGATATGCCTGGAAATCAGGTGTTGCGGCGGAAGTTCTGTGCAACCCCGACATATCCATCGGCAAAAACATATCACTTGCAAAAGCAAATCTTAATTTTGACGAGATTTATGCACTAACCATAACCGTTGTGCTTTTCAGTTTAATATTTGAATTTTTGCTTAAATACATTGTAAACAAAGTCCTTATTACAAAGGAGGAAAAGTTTGATGATTGATATTAAAAACATAACTTTTTCTTACAGCGAAAGACCGCTTATAAGAGACTTTTCTCTTAAAATCGATGACGGTACAAGAATTGCAATAAGCGGCAATTCGGGTTGCGGAAAATCAACATTATTCCGTCTTATAACGGGTCTTGAAACACCGCAAAGCGGTGAAATTGTAAAACCCGACAAAATATCGGTTGTCTTTCAGGAAGACCGTTTTGTTGAAAGCATTTCACTTAAAAAAAATCTTCAAACCGTTTTAAATGATGAACAGTATAACAATGCACTTGTTATGCTTAAAACGGTAGGATTAGAAGAGTTTTTAAACGAAAAAATGATTAAGTTTTCGGGCGGTATGTCCCGCCGTGCCGCAATAGTAAGAGCCCTCGCCTTTAACGGTGATGCACTTTTGCTTGACGAGTGTTTTAACGGTATTGACGACAAAAACAAAACCGTTTGCACCAAACTTATACTTGAAAAATTTAAAGACAAACCAATAATAATTATTTCACACAGTGACGAAGATATATCTTTACTCGGCGCAGAAAAGATAACAATGATAAGAGCAAAATAATTTAAAGGAAGCATCTATTTGATGCTTCCTTTTTTAGTAACATTATTAAATTTCATTTGAGTATTGAAATTTTCAACATTTAGTTTTTTGGGTAAATTTTCGGAATTTAAAGTTAAGATATATTCATAACCCGAAACATTACTTTTTAAAACAGTTTTTTCTTTTTTGACAGTAGCGGTTTTATCCTTTGCGTCTTTAAAAACAGTATAAATAATTTTAATTACCGAGCCGTTTGGAAAACTGTCAATGGTATCGTTATACCCCATTCCCATATAATCAACCGTAACATCTTTTCCGTCAATGCTGTATATGGTATTTTTCATTTCGTTTGGGGAAATAAGGGATATTACTGTTTTATTATTTTCATTTATTTCAATATCGGCATTGAATTTTTCACCTTCAACCGTAATATCCGCATTAAAACAAACATTTGTAAAATCAGGTTTTACGGTTTTGTTTTTACAGGAAGATAGAATAATTATAAGAATAAAAATGAAAACAAATGAAAATTTACGCAATTATAACCCACCAAATCTATTTAAGTACTGTGGGTAATTCCTCGATTATATTACTTGCCGTCATTGATATTTCACCGTGTTTTTGCGCCGCTATATCCCCTGCTGTTCCGTGAATATAAACGGAGTTAAGCGCCGCCGTTTCTGGTGATAAACCTTGTGCTAAAAGAGAAACGATAATGCCCGAAAGAACATCTCCGCTGCCGGCAGTTGCCATACCGGGGTTGCCCGTAACATTAAAATAGATTTTACCATCAGGCAAAGCAACAACGGTATTTGCGCCTTTAAGGACAACCGTGCAACCGTTCTCTGTTGCAAACTCTTTAGCATATCTTATGCGGTTATGCTCAATATCGGAAACGGTGGTGTTAAACAGTCTTGCCATTTCTGCAGGATGCGGTGTAATTATTACCGGAGAATTAACCCTTTTAATAATTGATATGTCACCAAGTATGGCATTTATGCCGTCTGCATCAATTACAGTAGGAACATTTGAATTTTCAAGTATTCTGTGGACAAGTTTTATACTGTCGTCATTCCTTCCGAGTCCGCAACCGATTAAGAGCGCATCGATGTTTGAAAGCGAAGAATAAAGTGTTTTATCATAAACAACCGGACAACCGCTTAAAGCGGTTTCAACCGGTACTGTGACTGCTTCGGGAACGGTTGAAGTAAAGGCAGAATAATTTTTATCGCAAACAACCGCTTTTACAATTCCCGCACCGCTTAAAAGTGCCGATTTTGCAGAAAGTATTTCCGCACCGCACATACCGTAACTGCCGCACACCAAAAGTGCCGTACCGAAAGTACCTTTATGTGAATTTTTATCCCTTTTTATATAATCGGGTTTTTCTATTGTTTCATAAGAAAATTCTTTTGCATTTATCCCTAAATCGCATACAACAACTTCACCGCAAAACGAAGAAGATGTCGGCAAAACAAAGCAAAGTTTAAGGGCAATAAATGTTACTGTTAAATCGGCTTTAAAAGAAATATCACATGCGCCGCCGTCACAGTAAACACCGCTTGGTATATCTATTGCTATTTTTACAGCATCAATATCGTTCATTTTTTCAATAAGAGAAGAAACATTATCGTCTAATTTACGGTTTAAACCGATGCCGAAAAGCGCATCAACAACAATATCCGCCTCGTCTGGTAATTCATTTACGGTTTTTATATCTGAAACATCTTTAATAAACGGTTTTGCCGTATCGGTATCGGGCATTGAAAACGGAAAGAAAAGCGAGACATCGGCTCCCTCGGCTTTTAATTCGCTTGCAACAACAAGACCGTCACCGCCGTTATTACCGTTTCCACACACAATTAAAATCTTTTTCCCTAAAACGGAATATTTATTTTTAATTATTTTAGCGGTGCTTTTACCGGCACACTCCATTAAATCGGAAAGTGTTTTATTTGTTCCCGTTACCGCACGGGTTTCGGCAGAACGAATTTGTGAAAGTGAAAGAATTTTCATATTGTCACTCCTATCGGCATATAATAATTCAGTTGATAGTAATATTGTATTATATTAGATAATTTTTTTCAAGAAAAAGCGGTGATATATTTTGAAAATAAAAGAATTTTACAGTTTAAAATGTATAGACGGACAAAACATTATTGTTTCAAACAATAAAAATTACAAAATGAATACAAGTATAGTTTTAAGTGAAATATCTTCCTATCTGTTTGATTTATTAAAGGAAAATGATATGAACGAAGAAGAAATGCTTTATAAACTGCTTGAAAACTTTGAGGTTTCAAGTGTTTTGGCACTTAGGGATATAAATGTATTTGTAAAAGAACTGAAAAGATTTGATATATTAGAATAACGGAGATGTAAAAAATACATCTCCGTTAAAATTATTCTTCTATTGTGTCAAGCAAAGATACATAATGTTCGGCATTTTTGATAATTGAAAGAATATCCTCACCTGAAAGAGTTTTAACAACCTTTCCGGGAACGCCCAAAACCATTGAGGCCTCGGGAATAAGCTTGTTTTGCGTTATAACCGCACCTGCGCCTATAATACAGTTTTTTTCAACAACAGCACCGTTTAAAACGGTAGCGCCCATACCAACCAAAACATTATCTTTTAAGGTGCATCCGTGAACAATGGCACCGTGACCTATTGTAACATTTTTCCCGATTTCGGTTTTTCCGCCAAAATCAACATGAATAACGGCACAGTCCTGAACATTACTGCCGTCACCCACCGTAATAGGTCCGCCGTCGCCCCGAATAACCGCATTGTACCATACACCGACATTTTCGCCGAGTTTTACATCACCGTTAACAAAAGCACCCTTTGCAATTTTTGCAGTTTTGCTTTTATTCATATTACGCTTTACCTACAGAACCGAAAAGTTCCATTTTTTCTTTAACGGTTTGTTTAATTGCTTCGGCACCGGGAGCCAAAAGTTTACGCGGGTCAAAGCCCTTACCCTGCTTATCTTTGCCCTCTTCAATATATTTTCTTGTTGCCGCCGCAAAAGATAACTGACATTCGGTATTAACATTAATTTTTGAAACGCCGAGAGATATTGCTTTTTTAATCATATCGGCAGGAATACCTGTGCCGCCGTGTAAAACAAGAGGCATTTTACCGGTAAGATTTTGAATTTGCTCAAGAACATCAAAACGAAGTCCTG
>JAZLFY010000258.1:0-2054 GCA_045616025.1 Acutalibacteraceae bacterium
TAGTTCTGAATTTCTTTTTTGAGTTCATCACTCGGTTCATATCCCGGAACCAGAACGATGCTTGCCTTAACGACCTGACCGCGCACCTCGTCGGGTGCAGGACATACACCGCATTCAAGAACATAGGGAAGTTCCATAATAACGCTTTCAATTTCAAACGGCCCTATGCGGTAGCCGGAGGACTTAATAACATCGTCCACCCTGCCGACATACCAGAAAAATCCGTCTTCATCGCGCCACGCGGTATCGCCCGTATGATACATTCCGTCGTACCAAACCTCGTCGGTTTTTTCTTTGTCTTTATAATATCCTGCGAAAAGTCCGCAAGGTATACTTTTATCAGTACGGATTACAATTTCACCCGTTTCGCCGTCTGCCACGCTGTTGCCCTGTTCGTCCACAAGGTCAACATCGTAAAGCGGTACGGGTTTACCCATAGAGCCGACCTTATGCGAATTTCCGCGCAGGTTTGCTATTGCAAGGGTAAGTTCGGTCTGACCGAAGCCCTCCATTATCTGAAGTCCCGTTGCCTTTTCAAATAAGCGGTACACTTCGGGGTTAAGCGCCTCGCCTGCGGTGGTCATATGCTTGACAGACGAAAAATCGTATTTTGAAATATCTTCTCTTATCATCATACGAAGCATTGTAGGCGGTGCGCAAAATGTTGTAATGTTGTATTTTGCAAACATAGGAAGTATATCTGCGGCGGAAAAACGGTCAAAGTCATAGGTAAAGACCGCACTTTCGCACATCCACTGACCGTAAAGTTTGCCCCAGAGTGCCTTTCCCCAACCCGTATCGGATATGGTGAAGTGCAAACCGTCTTCTTCGGCGCCGTGCCAATATTTGGCGGTAAGATAATGACCGAGCGGATATTTGTAATTATGCACCGCAACTTTCGGATAACCCGTTGTGCCCGAAGTAAAGAACATAAGCATCGGGTCGTTTCCGCAAGCGGTATGTTCGTTTCTGTAAAAATGACTGCTGTATAACGAATATTCTTCGTCAAAATTGTGCCAACCGTCTTTACTGCCACCCACAAGAAGTTTATGAACAAGTGTGGGTGAAGTTTTTACGGCTTTGTCTACCCGGTCGGACACATTGTCGTCGGCAGTACAGATTATTGCGCTTACTCCTGCGGCATTAAAGCGGTATTCAAAATCGTGCGCCTGAAGTTGACAGGTTGCGGGTATTGCCACCGCACCGAGTTTATGAAGACCGAGTATTGCAAACCAGAACTGATAATGCCGTTTAAGGACAAGCATTACACGGTCGCCTTTTTTAATGCCTATTGATTTAAAATAATTCGCGCACTGTGCCGAAGCGCGTTTAATATCGTTAAAGGTAAAACGGCGTTCGGTTTTATCCTTTGAAATATGAAGCATTGCAAGTTTTTGGGGAGAGCGTTTTGCAATTGCATCCACAATATCAAAAGCAAAATTGAAGGTATCCTCGTTTTTAAAATCTATGCTCTGCGGTGCGCCGTTTTCGTCCTCCGATACCGTAACAAAAGAATTTGCAATAAGTTTTTCGCTTTTGGTACGGGTTGGGAAAAATGTATCCCGCACAACCGTTTCGGCACTGTTATCACCGGGAAGTACCACGGCGACAAAGTAACAATCCATTCCGTCAACGGCAATCATTCCGTGGGGGGTTGAACTGTTGTAGAAAATACTGTCGCCCTCGCTTAAATATTCGATATTATCGCCGATTTGAATTTTAAGTCTGCCGTTTATGATAAAGTCAAATTCCTGACCGGAGTGTTTGGTAAGGTGAACGGGTTTATCCTGAAGTTCACTGCTGTATTCGTAATGCACCCAGTACGGCTCGGCTATCTTTTTGGCAAACATAGGTGCCAGGTTTTGAATTTGTATGCCGTCTTCCTTTGCCGTTTCCTGACCTTGACCTTTTCTGGTTACGGTATAAGATTGCAAATGGGCACTTTTACCCTCTAAAATATCGCTTATTCCAATACCGAAAACTATCGAACATTTATGTATAAAAGAAAACGGGAAATCTGCCTTGGCGGCTTCATATTTTCTGTATTCTTCAAG
>JAZLFY010000259.1:0-4655 GCA_045616025.1 Acutalibacteraceae bacterium
CGCATCAACCGTATATTCAAATTTAGGTTTTATTTTTTCCATAAAAACACCCAAAAAACCGCACCTGATTTCTTTTGAAATTCGGTGCGGCTTAAATTTTAAAATTAATTATTCTTCTTCTGACTTCTGGCAGCAATCGCAACCGTCTTCTTCGCAGTCACAGTCACAGTCAAAATCAAATTCCAAAGGAGTGCCGCAGTTGGGGCATTCAATACCTTCTTCTTCAAGGTCATATTCGTCAAGATAAATGGTGTCGTGACAAGCAGGACATTCGATTTCGTAAAGTTCGTCATCGCCGCCGCAGCAGTCACATTCTTCATCATCATAAATTATATCTTCAACGGTAGAAAGGTCTTCGTCAACCGCGTCAAGTTGCTCGGTAATTTCGTCAAGTGCTTCTTCAACCTCGCAAATTTCTTCGGTCATATCACCCAAAAGGTCGATAATTGCGGCAAGAATTTTACCTTCTTTGGTGCTTTCGTCAAGCTGAAGACCTTCGGTAAGACCTTTAATATAAGCGATTTTTTCACAAATATCCATTATAAACTCTCCTTAAGCAAAGCCGATAAACCCGAGCCCGATTTTAAAGGGCGGATTTTCGCCTTTGCATTGCTTTATTTATTATGCTCTTTCCATATATTCGCCGGTACGGGTATCTATACGGATAACCTCACCCTCGTTAATGAAAAGCGGAACACGGATTTCGCAACCGGTTTCAAGTGTTGCCGGTTTGGTGGCATTTGTTGCCGTATTACCTGCAAAGCCGGGTTCGGTTTTAGATACGGTAAGTTCTACAAAGGTGGGCGGCTCAACACCGAAAACCTTACCCTTATAGGACAGAATTTTGCATACCATATTTTCTTTTACGAACTTGAAGTTATCGGAAAGTTCCGAAGCATTAATCGGAACAAGTTCGTAGGTTTCCTGGTCCATAAAGTAATAAAGGTCGCCATCGTTATAAGAATATTCCATATCCTTACGCTCAATATACGCAGTCGGGAATTTTGCGGTGGGGTTGTAAGATTTTTCAATAACCGCACCGGTTATAACGTTCTTTGTTTTGGTTCTTACGAAAGCGGCGCCTTTGCCGGGTTTAACGTGCTGAAATTCAACAACCTGTAAAACCTGACCGTCTTCTTCAAAAGTAACACCGTTTCTGAAGTCACCTGCACTAATCATTTGAATTTCCTCCAATAATTAAATTATTTATACAACAATATATTATAAATTAAACACATCTTTTTGTCAAGAATTATTGCTTTGCCCAGGTTGACGGCATAAACGCAATCAAAATCGGGAAAATTTCAAGCCGTCCGAGCAACATGGCAATAGACAAAACTATTTTTGAAAGGGGTGAATAAAGCGAATAACTGCTTGCGGGGCCGACAAGACCGAGTCCCGGACCTATGTTGTTGAAGCAGGAAAGTGTTGCGCTTATGTTGGTTTCTATGTTAAGCGGCTCAAAACAAAGGATAAAGAAAATTGCAACTATAATAACACAGTAAACCACAAAATAGCAGGCAACATTTGAAAGGACTTCCCTTTCAACCACCTTACCGTCAAGTTTAACCGTTTCAACACTTCTTGGATGAACAAGGTGTTTAAACTGCGCCGATATAAGTTTAAAGAGCAATACAACCCTTGAAATTTTCAGACCGCCTGCGGTAGAGCCGGCACATGCACCCGAAACCATAAGTGTCAGTAATATGCCCTTTGAAAGCAAAGGCCATGTGTTAAAGTCCGCCGAAGAAAAACCGGTGGTGGACATTATTGAAGTTACTTGGAAGAAGGAATTGCGCAACGAATCATTTAAGTTACCGTAAACAGAGAAAATATTTGCGGTAATTATAAGGGTTGAAACTCCGCAAAGTGCAAGATAAACCCAAAGTTCAGCACTTTTAAGCGCACTTTTAAAACGCTTAATCAAAAGCAGGAAGAACACATTGAAGTTGACACCGAAAAGCAACATAAATACCGAAATAACCCATTGCGAATAGGCGCCGTATGAGCCGATACTGTCTGCCTTTATACCGAAGCCGCCCGTACCTGCCGTACCGAACGCGTGAACAACAGAGTCATAAACAGGCATACCGCCGCAGATAAGAAGAGCGGTTTCAACAACCGTCATTACAACATATATAAGATAAAGTATTTTTGCGGTATCTTTTGCCTTGGGCACGATTTTATCAACAACCGGACCGGGCATTTCGGCACGCATAATATGAATTGAACTGTCGGTTATATTGGGAATTATCGCCATCATAAAAACAAGTATTCCCATACCTCCTACCCAGTGGGTAAAACTTCGCCACATAAGAATACTTCGGCTTAATTCTTCAACATTATCTATTATCGAAGAACCCGTCGTGGTAAAACCGCTTACGGTTTCAAAAAAAGCATCTACATAACTTTTAATGGCACCGCTTGCAACAAAGGGTATTGCGCCCACGGCAGACAGCACTATCCAGGAAAGCGCAACAATTACAAAACCCTCTTTTGCGTAAATGGTATGATTTGCGGGTTTAAGCAAAACACTTAAAAGTGTTCCGACAACAAAGGTTGCCGCAATCATTATGAGAAACAATAAGTATTCGTCTTCCCTATATATTATTGCCGTAATAAGCGGTAATATAAAGAGAAGCGACAACATTTGGAGCATTTTGCCCAAAACGTTAAACACAAACTTTTTATTCATAAATTCTGCCTTCCGTTATTCCATAATGTCCGCAAGATTTGTGAGTTTTCTGTCCGACACGATAACTATCACCTTATCGTTTGGCATAATAGCATCTTCGCCGTCGGGTATAATGGCTTTTCTGCCGCGTATTATTCCGCCGATTAAAATATTCTTTTTAAGTTTCAGTTGTTTAAGCGGAATACCGGCATAAAGGAAATCATCACTGACCTTAAATTCAATAGCTTCGGTTTGTTTGCCCATAAGTTTATAGAGCGTTTCTATATTGCTGCCAAGCGAAGATTCAAGCGCACGGGCATATCGAAGAACAACACCTGCTATAATATGTCGCGGTGTGATAACGGTATCAAGCCCCAACTTTTCAGCCATATTGAAAAGTGTGCTTTTATTGATTTTGGGTATTGCCGTAGGAACATTAAGACTGGAAGCAAAGTAAGAAACAAGGATGTTTTCTTCGTCCATACCCGTAAGGGCAACAAAGGCATCGCAAGATTCAAGTCCTTCTTCAAGCAGAACATCCTGCTCTGCCCCGTCACCGTGAATAATTGTGGCTTCGGGTAATGAATTTGCAAAATCTTCACAACGCTTTCTGTCCATATCAATAATTTTTACATTGTTTCCGCTTTCGATTAAAAATTTTGCAAGATAATATGCAATACGGCTTGCGCCCAAAATCATAACATTTCTTGCCTGACGCTTTAAAATGCCGAATTCTTTAAGAAGTTTCTGTATTTGTGTGGTTGCGGCGGTAATGCCGATTTTATCGCCCGATTTAAGTATAAAATCACCGTCGGGAATATAGGTCTTTTCGTCACGCCTTACGGCACATATCAAAAACTTTGAATTGAATTTTTTTCTTATATCTTTAAGTGCAACACCGTTTAAAACCGAGTCGTCTTTAAGGATAATTTCTATCATTTCAAAATTACGGCGTGAAAAGGTTTCAATGTTAACCGCACTTGGAAGTTTTAAAATGTTAAAAAGTTCCTGCGCCGCCACAAGTTCGGGGTTGATAATAAGCGAAATATCAAGTTGCTGTTTCATAAAGCCGAGATTTTTATCGTTAAATTCCGGTTTTCTGATACGGGCAACCGTATGCTTTGCACCCATTTTCTTTGCAATATAACAACTAAGCATATTTATTTCGTCCGAATTGGTTACGGCAATAAACAGTTCGGTACTTGCAACCCCTGCTTCCGAAAGGGTTTCATAGTCCGTACCGCTTCCGCAAGCACACATAACATCATATTTGTTTGCAATATCGGCGGTAACCGCACGGTTATTATCTACGGCGATTACATCGTGCCCCTCGTTTGCAAGGTTTTTAAGTATAGTTCTGCCGATTTTTCCGCAGCCGACAACCATTACTTTCATAAGTTTACCTCCAAAGGAGAAAATGTTTTATTTATTATACAACAAAGACTTGCAAATTTCCACATTTATTTTTTATATGTTTGACATATTGGTATTTTTTAATTATAATTACATTAAAGGCAGACAAAAGGAGATGTTTTTTGTGAAAAAATCAAAAAAAATCATTTTAATTATCCTGTGTGTTATTTTGGCACTTATAATAATTGCCGTTTCTTCCTTCTTTATTTTAAGGTATGTCGGCAAAAACAAAATTCACAAAGAGGACAAAAACATTAAAACCGATGCCGCAACGGTTGTTGACGAAGACACTGTTGAGTACGGCGGTAAGAAATATACTCTTAATAAAAACATTGTCAGTATTCTGTTTATGGGTGTTGACAAGAAGCACATTGACGACAATTTCGGCTACGGCAAAAACGGTCAGGCGGACTGCATTTTCGTAGCAGCAGTTGATACGGCAACAAAATCAATTAAAATTATACCGATTTCCCGTGAAACAATGGTTGATGTTAATACCTTTTCCGAAAGCGGTATTTATTCTGGTGTTAAAAACGAACAGTTGTGTCTTGCCTATGCTTACGGTAAT
>JAZLFY010000260.1:0-1040 GCA_045616025.1 Acutalibacteraceae bacterium
AATCAAAGAAACCCTCGGCAAAATACTTAAAACGGGGGATATAAAACAACTTATTCTCGGTTGTACCCATTATCCCATTGTTGAAAAAAATTTTAAAAAATGCTATCCCGAATTAGAACTTATAAACCCTGCATTTTCCGAAGCGGAAGCAGTAAAAGAATTGCTTATAAAAGAGGATGCGCAAAACCTTTCGGGCGGCAGTTTTAAACTGTTCACAACCGGTAGCACCGATAATTATATCCGCATTTTAGACCGTCTTTCTTCTGACCGTCCGAGTGTCTTGGAAACCATTACTTTGTAATTATATCACAACAGAAAATATAATTCAACAGCGTGCAAAAAAATTGCACGCTGTTTTTTTATTTTATTATGTTTTCACCGTCAAATATAAGCACACCGATACCCTGACCGAATTTTCCGCCGTCTTTTAAGTAGTTATAAAAACTTTCCCTTAAAGATGTGTCACGGGGCAGATTTTCAATATCCGTTCCGGGCGGAACATCAAATATCCGCCAAATAAGACTGTCGGTAGGTATTGTGAAATGTTCGATGACCGTGAATAAATCAAAGAATTTTTGCATATTTCCGCCTTTTTTAAAGAGGGGATAAAGCGGTGGATAAACAAGCCAGGAATCGGTATAAATTACCCATTTCCCCGTAATGTTAAAATGACGGTAGGCGGCTTTAAGCGACTTTGAAACCTCTGTTTCGTCAAGCGGTCCGCAGGAGGGAATATGAAGTGCCGTGGCAGGTTTGTCCTTAACCAAAATGTCCTTAAAAGAAGTATCAAACTGATAATTCCGGCACTCGTATTCAAGCCGCCCTATTTTTAAAACCCTGCCCCTTAAAACCTTTAAAAACCACTTTAAAACAAATGTGCCGTAGACCTTATAAACCTTAAAGCACTCGTCAAGTTTGTACCTTATGTCAAAGCAGGTATCATAGAATATTTTTTCGCTTATACCTTGGCTTTTATAGGTTTCTTTAGTGTGTTTTGTGCAGTAAAGCACAAACACCATATTCACGGTAAAGATGTAAGT
>JAZLFY010000261.1:0-1029 GCA_045616025.1 Acutalibacteraceae bacterium
CCGAGTGAGCCGTATTTCTGAATATCGCCGAGTTCGGTATCAATGTTTCCTTGCGAGCGATACCACAGAAGCGGTGTGTACTTTTTAATTAATTCTTTTTCGGCGCGGCTGAATACAAACCCGTTACGGTTTAAATCTTTATCGACCACACCGAGCGCCTTAATTAAAGGTTTCCACCCTATTTCTGCCGCTGCGGTCGGATATGAAGCCGCCTGCTTAATTGCTACGGGAAGATTAACCGCCAATACTGCCTGTGCATATCCGCCCTTAACCTTGTCAAAGAAACTCGGTGTGCTATGTGTCGCTCCGTTAAGGTCGGTAATAAGTTTTTCGATGTACTGCTCCCCACTGACACCAAATTTCTGTGCCGGGAATTTATTTTGTAATGCATACTTAACACTGTTGTTTTCTGCAACAGAATTATAGTTGTATACCATATTAAAGTTACGAAGCGGAACGGCAAGACCGTAAAAGTCAGAGTGCTTTTGTATGTCGGACTGTACCCGTGTTATTGCATCGAATAAGTAAATCGGGTTTTTCGCATTGACACGCTCGTTCAAATATCCTGCGCCTTCGAGCGTTAAATCTCGTTTAAGTCCGTCAATATTGGTACGGGTAAATTCTCTTGCGGTAAGTATCGGATAGTAATTTTGAACAACCGCCTTTTCAAATCCGTAAAGGTCGAAAGTCACCTCGTTGATGTGCTTTGCAGAAAAGTCATAATAATATTTCTGCAAGGCGTCCATCCACGCTAACTCGTAATCCGTCATAGACTTAACAAGGTTACTCTGCCACTGTGTCGGGTTTTCAACATATCCGAACACACCTTTATCGTATGCAACCTTTGTATTGCCTTTATAATACTTCGCAAGGTCCGGCACTTTAATTCCGCTCATAAGGTGCGCCATATTCTGCTCGTTAAATGAATTCATTAATAAGGCAAGGCGCATACTCTTTGTAACCATAATATGTCTGCCACGCTCGGTTACAAGTCCGCTGTCTACTAAATCGCTCTCTTTGGTGCTTGAA
>JAZLFY010000262.1:0-3210 GCA_045616025.1 Acutalibacteraceae bacterium
AATACCGGTATGGAACGCGTTATAGTCGGAGTTGTGGGCGTGTTGCAGTTTGAGGTGCTTGAATACCGCCTTAAAAACGAGTACAATGTCGATGTTGTGCGAAATAATCTTCCGTTTCAGTATATACGCTGGGTACGGAATAAGGATATTGATATTAAGGCGCTTAATCTCACTTCCGATACGAAGTGGGTGCAAGATTTCAAGGGTAATGACCTGTTGGTCTTTACAAGCGAATGGAATATAAACTGGGCACTTGAAAAGAACGAAGGCCTTATACTTGAAGATTTCAGCAAGAACTAATCGTCTTCATTTAACATCTTTTCAAACAAATCAAAGTCAAGCGTAGTGTTATGAAACGTTTGGCTTTTTTTGTTTTTTTGCATAAAATACGAAGTATTTTTTCTTTTATTCTTATATTCTTTATATGTTGTTGATTGATTGTTGTTTAATTGTTGGGGCAGATGAACAACTGCTTGAAAAACATGCCATTTTACTATGTTTATGACAATAAATTTGTTTGTTGAAAAAAAGGAAATTTCACCGCCTTTTATAAGTTTTTTAATTGCGGTGCGAACCATTTGTACCGACAGCCCCGTTTTTTCGGCAAGTGAAGCATAGCTGGTAATAAAAGTTCCCGGCGGATAGGTCTTTGCCTTAAAATTAAAAGAAGAATAATTTGCCGAAAGTAAAATATGAATAAAAAGTGTTTTAACCGGTATATCGGTGTACCATTGCCAACAAAGAAAAGAACGGTAAAGTTTAATAAAACCCGTATTTTTCATAAAACCCTCCTTTCTGTTTTTTAAAAATTATAAGGGTTTGTTTTGCGACTTTCACCGACAGAAAAACACCCGATGGGTGCTTTTTAAACGAAGTGTTCTTATGGAACAATGAAGTTGTCCTATTTGCCTCCCCTGCCTAAGGGGTGATTCCCCACAGTGTGGGGAAATGTCGCAAAGCGACAAAGGGGACGGGCTCCTGTTAGGAGGGGGACCGCTTGCGGTGGTGGGGTATAATAAATTCTGCTATGCCAATAAATTTTCCTATTTGCCTCCCCTGCCTAAGGGGAGGGGGACCGCTTGCGGTGGTGGGGTATAATAAATTCTGCTATGCCAATAAATTGACCAATTCTTCCGTCAGCACATAATAAAGAATACCCCTCCACTCTCAAGTTAAAATCATTTTATTTTTCTGCCGATTTTTTCTTGTTGTAATTTCTATATATTTATGTTAAAATAATATGAATAATTATAAAAGGAAGGGTATTATGCCTGAAAATCAAGAAAAGAAAAAAGTTTTAAGTTGTATTCAGCCGAGCGGTATGCTGACCCTTGGCAACTATCTCGGTGCGCTTAAAAACTGGGTTAAAATGCAGGACGAATTCGACTGCACCTTTGCGGTTGCCGATTTACACGCCATTACGGTACGGCAGGAGCCGGCAAAGTTGCGTTCACAGATATATTCCACATTTGCACTTTTATTGGCGCTTGGACTTTCTCCCGAAAAAAGCACGTTGTTTATTCAGTCACATGTTCCGTACCATACGGCACTTTCGTGGTTGCTTTCCTGCAACACACAGTTTGGCGAAATGAACCGTATGACACAGTTTAAGGATAAGTCTGCCCGTCACGCCGACAATGTTAATGTCGGACTGTTCTCCTACCCCGTACTTATGGCGGCGGATATTCTGCTTTACAGTCCCGACTTTGTGCCGGTTGGCGCCGACCAGAAACAACATCTTGAAATTGCCCGTGATATTGCAGGCCGCTTTAACGGTATTTACGGTGATGTTTTCAAAATTCCCGAGCCGTATATTCCCACTGCTTGCGCCCGTGTAATGTCGCTTTCCGACCCGAGCAAAAAGATGTCCAAATCGGACGATAATCTTAATTCGTGGGTGGCTATACTTGACGACCGTGACACAATTATCCGTAAATTCAAGCGTGCCGTTACCGACAGCGACAACAGAATTATCGTATCCGACGAAAAACCGGGTGTTTCAAATCTTATTTCCATTTACGGTGCGGTAACGGGTAAAACCGACAAAGAAGTTGAAAAGGAATTTGAGGGTAAGGGTTACGGTGACTTTAAACTTGCGGTTGGCGAGGCGGTTGCCGACGAACTTGCGCCCATTAAAGAAAATTACGAAAAAATCATTTCCGATAAAGCAGAACTTGAAAGAATTTTCAATGACGGCGATATGCGTGCTCAAAAAACCGCCTGCAAGGTTTACTTTAAGGCAATGAAAAAGGTCGGCTTTGTGTTATGATTTTTCCGCTTTCAGAAAACGGTCATATTAAAACCGCACTTCAAAATGCAATTTCTTCAAATAAAATACCCCACGCGATTATCATTGAGGGTGAAAACGGACTCGGCAAAAAAACACTTGCCCGATTTATTGCCATGGCGGCAATTTGTACGGGTGCGGATAAACCCTGCGGCGAGTGTGAAAACTGCCGTCTTGAACAGGGTGCTAACCACCCCGATGTTATAAGAATAAGACCGCAGGAAAAGAAAAAGAGTATTCTTGTTGACCAAATAAGAGATATGCGGCAAGAGGTTTACATAAAACCGCATACTGCCGGGTGTAAGGTATATATAATAGAACAGGCGGACACAATGAACGCCTCCTCCCAAAATGCGATATTAAAGGTACTTGAAGAGCCGCCGCAGAATGTATGTTTTATCCTTTTGTGCGAAAACCGTTCGGCGCTTTTGCCTACGGTTGTTTCAAGATGTGTCACCTTTACCCTTTACGGCGTGTCAGATGAAAGCGGAATACCGATTGTTTCCAAACTCGCCAAATGCGACACCGGTGCCGCAAGAGAGGCGCTTATTAAAACCCACGGAAATATCGGCAGGGCGATAAACGTGGTTAAAAAGAGCGATAAAAACTCGCCCTATTTCGTGGCAAACGAATTTTTGGATTTGTGCTTTAAAAATGACGGTTACCGAATGTTAAAACTATTACATCCTTACTGTAAAGACAGGGTATTTTTTGACGGCTTTTTATCCGAACTTAAATGCGGTGCCGCCGAAAGAATTAAGGAAACAAACAAAAACGGAAAAAGCGCAAAAATTCTTTATTTAATTTACGAAAACTGCGATAAATATGCAGCGGCGCTTAAAACAAATGTTAATTTATCACTGCTTGCGTGCAGTATAACGGCAGATATAAACGAACAAATGAGGTGAAAAAATGGAGTATTA
>JAZLFY010000263.1:0-3339 GCA_045616025.1 Acutalibacteraceae bacterium
ACATCGGTTATTATTCCCGCTACCGTAAAGTTAATCGGCGATTATGCTTTCTATGACTGCACAAATCTTTTAAAAGTAATCATAGAGGGTAAGGATGTAACCTTTGGCGAATGTTCACTCGGTTGGTATTATATCGACCGCAAAACCGACGGTGTTACCGATAACCTAACGGTTTACGGATATAAAGATTCCACCGCCGAAACCTATACGGCAGGACTTACCGCAGAAAACGAAACCGTTACATTTGTTTATATTCCCGAAATTTCGGGCGCAAACTTAAGTCTTAAAACCGATGTTTCGTTAAATGTTTATATTGACGAAAACTCTTTCGGCGACGGCAAATACAAAAAGCCGTATGTAATATTCTATGTGGACGGCAAACAATTTGAAGTAAGGGATATGGAAGAATATTCCGACCCCGAAACATTCAAAAAGTTTTTCCGTTTTGCTCTTCCGAATGTTGCACCCGACAGAATAGGTGATAACACCGAAGCCGAAATACACGCACTTTATAACGGCGCGGATGTAATTTGCGGCACAAAGGAATACAGCATAAAAGATTATTGCTACACCCAACTTGATAAACTTGATACCAAAGAAGCGGAAAACGGCTTGGGCATTGTCCTTGTTGACCTGCTTAACTTCGGTGCCGAGGCACAAAAGGCAACCAAGCATAATCTTGCTAATCTTGTAAATGAAAACCTCGGTGAAAAAGCGGCATGGGCAACCGAGGAGCGCACACTTAACGACCACTTTATTAAGGATGCCGAGAAGATAGACACCCCCACGGCAACTTTCTACGGTGCAAACCTTAACCTTAATAAATCTGTTGCAATTCAGTTCTATGTAAATACAAAAGAAAGTCTTGACGGTATCTCACTTTATGTTAAGAATTTGGAAACCGGAGTTGAAACCGTTTACGGCTCAACCGACTTTACGGTTTATGTTGCTGAAGAAGACACCTATTTAATTAAATACGATGCACTTGATCCGACACAGATGAGTGACAGAATTCAGGCAAGGGTTATGAAGAACGGTGTTGCCATCAGCAATACATTACAGTACAGTATTGAATCGTATGCATTTAATAAGCAGAACGAAAAAATCGGATCGCTTGTAAAAGCAATGATGAAATACGGCGATTCTTCAAAGAATTGTTTTGGTGTTAAGTAAGGGGTAAAGAATATGAGCAAAGAATTTTTAAAACCTGAAATTGAAATTGTAGAAATTTCAAAACACGATATTATTACCCTTAGTAAAAATGATGATTTGTCACTCAATACCGACCTTCATCTTTTCGGTGAAGAGCTACCGGAAGATTAACCTTTGATTAGGTGATTTATATTGAGTTTTAGGAGTGTATCCAATGAGAAATATTAAAAGAATCATTTCCGGAATGCTTGCGCTGGCTGTGGTTATATGCCTTTTTGCAATTCCGATAATTGCAGTAACAGTGATAGAGGAGGGGGATGAACCGGGCAGTGGCACGAATGAAAAGAGTGATTTCGGATATATAAAGAAAGGACCGACAAACAGGATTATTTATTGGGAAATCGGAACATACAATAATCCGTATTATTCGCTTTATTTCCATTGCCAAGGTGCAAATAATCAAGCTATTCCTGATTATAAAAGCCCTGCAACACCGGATTCAGATGAAGCACCCTGGGTGCTTTGGAACAGCAAAAACCCCGATCGTAAATATCGTGAAGTGTATTTTTCACCCAGAATAAGCAAAATCGGTGCAGGTGTATGTTATAATAATGATTGGCTTACAATCATTGATATGGAAAACGATGTTAAGACCATCCGTGAATATGCTTTTGAAGGTACCGACATTAAAACCGTAAACTACAACGGTAAAGAGAGCGATTGGGAAGATATTACCATAGAAGACCATAACGGATCGCTTTCTTCCTCGGTTGCGGAAATGGAAGCCGCAGGTATAACCTTTAACGATTATTGCGATATAAGAGGCAGCCATGCCGCACAAAGCAAATGGACTTATGAGGGTGACGAAACAGGTCACTGGCATGTATGCCCCGACTGCGGCAAAAAGGTTGACGAAACCGCTTCACATAGTTTTGGTGAGTGGAAAACTGTAGAAGAACCGACCAGAACCGAAAGCGGTGAAAAGCAACGCACTTGCAGCACTTGTTCTTATGTTGAAACAGAAGAAATTCCGCCGATTGCCACACTTCTTGGCGATGTTAATTATGACGGATTTGTTACCGATGCCGATGCGCAACTTGTTGCTGACCATATAACAAGGAAATCGGAAATAACCGACACAGACGCACTTTTAAGGGCAGATATTAACGAGGATAAAAAGATTGACCTTAACGACTGTGTTCTTATAATTGATGTATGGCATAAAGCACAGTAAAATTGAAATCAGATAAAGTCGGGACTTGTCCCGACTTTACTGTTTTTGTCTATATTATTTATTGATTTTTTCTTTTATTTGTTTTTATTCTTTATTATAATATAGTTTCAAAAAAATAAGGGAGAAAACGAAAATGCAGATTATTAAGGTAAAAACTTATGAAGAAATGTCAAGAAAAGCGGCAAATGTTATGTCGGCGCAGATTATTATTAAACCCGACAGTGTAATCGGTCTTGCAACCGGCTCTACACCGATAGGGCTTTATAACCAACTTGCAGACTGGTACAAAAAGGGTGACATTGATTTTTCACTTGTTCGAAGTGTAAATCTTGACGAATATGTAGGACTTAGCGGAAACGACACACAAAGTTACCGCCGCTTTATGAATGAAAATTTATTTAATAAAATAAACATTAAACCCGAAAACACATTTGTCCCGAACGGCAAAGCCGAAGACCTCCAAGAAGAGTGCAGGGAATACGACCGGAACATTGAAAAATTGGGCGGAATAGATATGCAACTTTTGGGCATAGGTCACGACGGTCATATCGGTTTTAACGAACCGGACACTTGTTTTGTAAAAAACACTCATGTTGTTGACCTTACCGAAAAAACCATTGAGGCAAATGCAAGATTTTTTGAAAGCAAAGATTTAGTTCCCAAGCAGGCAATTACAATGGGTATGGTATCAATAATGCAGGCAAAAAAGATTTTGTTTGTTGCAAACGGACCGGATAAAAAAGAAATTGTCGAGAAGGCATTTACGGGACCGATTACTCCCGAAGTTCCGGCTTCCATTTTGCAACTTCATAAAGATATTACGGTGATATACAGTGAAAACTGATTTGATTTTAAAAAATGCCGTCATAGACGGCACTCTTAAAACCATAATAATTAATAACGGCAAAATTACCGATGTTACCAAAAACGGCACAGAGGGTATTGTCCTTAAA
>JAZLFY010000264.1:0-2659 GCA_045616025.1 Acutalibacteraceae bacterium
CCCATTAAAATTCCCATAATCGCATGCGGCCAAAAAAGTGCGCCGTAATTTTTACTGTAAAGAAAAAGTGAAAGAATTACAACAGAAAGAGTGCCTATAATCGAACTTAAGGAAACAAGTTTTGTAAATGCAACCGACACAATAAATGCAAGCAGTCCGACAGCGGCGGCAATAGGGCAAAGTGCAAAGAAAGAACCTACACCGGTTGCAACACCTTTGCCGCCCTTAAAGCCGAAAAATATTGGAAATATATGGCCTATCATAGTGGCAACACCGCAAGCATATCCGCCGTATATCGGAAGATAAACTGCCGAGCCGGTTTTTTTATAAATATACAAAAACATAAAATAACCGAGTGTTGCACCCAAAGCACCCTTTGCGGCATCGCACAAAAAAGTAAGCAATCCTGCAAGCGTTCCGCCGCTTCTTAAAGCATTGGTGGCACCGGCATTTCCGCTGCCGACTTTTCTGACATCAATTTTTGCAAATGCCATTGTAAAAATAACCGCAAAATTCACACTGCCTATAAGGTACGCGCCGATTAGGGTTATAAGTGCTGTCATTAACATTATTTTTCGCCTCTTTCACGAATAACAAATCTTACGGGAGTTCCCTCAAGTCCAAAGGTTGAACGAATTTGATTTTCAAGATACCTCTGATACGAAAAATGGAAAAGTTGTGCATTATTACAGAAACAAACAAAGGTCGGCGGACAGGTTGATGCCTGCGTCATATAGTAAATTTTAAGCCGCTTACCCTTATCTGACGGAGGTTGAACACGGGCGGTTGCATCCGACAGAATATCATTAAGTTTACCTGTTGAAATGCGCATTGAATTTTGATTTCTGACATAGGTAATCAGTTCATAAAGACGGTCTATCCTCTGCCCCGTTTTTGCAGAAATAAAAATAATCGGAGCATAAGGCATAAACGAAAAATCAACCATAAGTTTTTTACGGTAAGCATCCATTGTTTGACCGTCTTTTTCAACAATATCCCATTTATTAACGGCGATAATACATGCTTTACCCTGCTCAAGCGCCAAACCGGCAACCTTTGAGTCCTGCTCGGTAAAGCCGTCCGTTCCGTCTATCATTATAACACAAACATCGGCTCTTTCAATAGCCATTTTTGCGCGCAAAACACTGTATTTTTCGATTTTTTCTTCAACCTTACTGTTTCTGCGAAGTCCGGCAGTATCAATGAAATTGAATTTACCGAATTTATTTTCAACAAATGTATCTATTGCATCTCTTGTTGTGCCTGCAACATCCGAAACAATTACACGCTCTTCACCGCAAATTTTATTGACAAGTGAAGATTTACCTGCATTTGGTTTGCCGATAACCGCTACGTTTACGGTATCGTCATCTTCTTCATTTTCTTGAATTTCGGGAAGAAATTTACAAGCCGCATCAAGCAAATCGCCCGTCCCGTGTCCGTGCACCGAAGAAACGGGCACGGGGTCACCGAGTCCTAAATTATAAAATTCATAAAACTCGGGCGGAACATCGCCTACACGGTCGCATTTATTAACACAAAGCACAATGGGTTTACCGCTTTTTTGAAGCATTGATGCAATTTCCAAATCGGTTGCGGTAACTCCCGTTTGCAAATCGGTTACAAGAATAATTACACTTGCGGTATCAATGGCAAGTTGTGCTTGTGCGCGCATACCCGAAAGGATAATATCGTCGGTTTTCGGCTCAATACCGCCCGTGTCGACAAGCATTAATTTTCTGCCGCACCACTCGGTATCACCGTAAATTCGGTCACGGGTTACACCAGGGGTATCGTCAACTATTGAAAGGCGCTTACCTATTAATTTGTTAAACAGTGTTGATTTGCCGACATTAGGTCTGCCGACAACTGCAATAATCGGTTTTGCCATTTTCTACTCCTTTATTCCGCAAAAAGCATTAACGGTATCATAACCGTTTGTATTTATAATTTTAACCTTAATATTAAGTTGATTTTCAAGTTCTTCAACCGTTATACTGTCAAGAAACATATCATTACCGTCCCTTAACATACAGTCGGGAACAATCAATTCTTCGCCTAAATCTTTACCCGACAACTGATTTATAATATCGGTTGCGGTAACAAGTCCCGTAACGGTTATTCTTTCTCCGAAAAAATTGTTTTTAATTGGGTATAAGTTAATTTTTAAACCCTTAAATTTCTTTTCACAAGAAAGTGCTATTTCTTTTATAAGCGGATAAGCCGCAACACCGGTAACGGCGGAAATTTCCCTTGATACAAAGGTGTTAACATTGTTAAGTTGTTCGGCTGCCTCACTTTTTAACAGTGCCCACAAGCCGACACCGTTTTCAAGCTGTGCAAAATCGCCGTAAAATTCCGCAGAAGGAATTTCTTTTTCGGCTAACAAATAGAACTCGTCCGAAGCATAAAAACGGCGTGAGCCGTATTTTTTAAGATTGATTTCGGCATATTTTTCGATAATTTCAAGCACATTTAAAGCGCCCTGCTTATCAAAGGGTTTAAGTTCGGTCAGTCCCTCACGGAATTTTGTAAGACCTACCGGAACACAAGCCACACATTGCATAAACGAAAGATTTGATAAATCTTTTAAAGTCTTTTCAAGTTCTTCCCCGTCGTTAAAGCCGGGGCACAATACAAGTTGACTGTTCATAACTAT
>JAZLFY010000265.1:0-1080 GCA_045616025.1 Acutalibacteraceae bacterium
GATAATCGGAACGCAAAGGAAAAAGAACATATTAAGAATAGGCACAACCGCCCAGATAAGCGGAATATAATTCCACCTTGAATAACCGAGCAATGCGACAAGCAATGTTGTGATAATTATGGTAAACGCCTGTCCCCAACAGTAAAAAGAGTGGGTAAGCACCATATCGGCGGTTTTATTTTCGCCCGGAATTAACTGAACAATAGGGCTTACGACAACCTCGATAATTCCGCTGCCGAAAGCATAAATTATTACCGAAATAATAATGCAGGAATATTCATACCCCTTAAATATAATAGGCAGAAATGTTAAAAGACAAAATCCGACAGAAGCAAGAATATGACTTATAACAACCGTTTTTCTGTACCCTGCGATTTTTGTAATATATGGGGTTAGCAGGTCGGCAAACAGTTGAGTAAAAAAGTTTACAAAAATAAGTCTGCCGAGTTTTTCATAAGAAACAGAATAATTCTTTTGAAATATTATAAATAATATCGGCAAAAAATTATTTATTATCGCCTGAACCACAAAACCGATAAAGCAGGCGGTTTTTGTATGTTTGTAATTTAATTTATTCAAAATATTCTCCCGAAAACAAAAAAATCCCGCCACGGCGGGACTCTTTTGTTAGTCAAATCAAATGGCTCTGGTAACCTTACCCGAGCGCAAGCAACGGGTGCATACGTTAATGCGGCGCGGAGTACCGTTAACGATTGCCTTTACCTTTTTTACATTAGGTTTCCAAGTTCTGTTTGAACGTCTGTGTGAGTGAGAAACCTTAATACCAAAAGCAATTTCCTTGTTGCAGATTTCACATTTTGCCATTGGTTGCACCTCCCTTTTTTCGTGTCGATTTAATACATAAATCACATTAGCAAAAGATATAATAACAGAAAGCGAGCAATAATGCAAGCATTTTTTTATCTTTTTTGAAAATTTTATTAAATCTTGACAAGAGATACAATAATATTTAAAATTAGATAGAAGATAGGAGGTTGTTATCTTGAAAGAAAAATTTAATTTGTGGTTAAAACGCGCAACGCTTGACGCGGACTTAATACCCGAACTTGAAAATATTAA
>JAZLFY010000266.1:0-4628 GCA_045616025.1 Acutalibacteraceae bacterium
CATTGATTTCGGGCATTACAATCCCGTAGCCGGTTGCTTCTACACTGTCAAGCGCATCCTTAACACGCATATATTCTTTCTTCATAACGGCAAGTTCGCAAATAGATGACAATAATTCCTGCTCGTCACCTATTTCAAGACCGCTTGTTTCGGTTAACACCTTATAGAATAAATCTTTTTTGATTTCAAGAATAATATTTGCGCTTCCCGTGCCTAAATCTATGGATAAAACCTTTGCTTTTTCGACATTTGCATCATTATTAAATTTTTTTTCAAAGTTATTTACATCTCTTATGTGTTCAATATCTTTTGATGCCGTTTTTACCTGCTCGATAATATCACTACGCAGTTTATGTTCAAGCGGCAAAGAATTTATCCAATGCGGAAAATCAATGCAGATTTCTTTAACCGGAAATTCATAAAGAATTCTTGAAAGTATTTGTTTTATATCGTTTTCTTCCAAATCAAGACAACTTACGGGTATAACCGGTACGGCATATCTATTCGATAAACTATCAGCCAAATCAAGTGCTTCATCACTTTTTGGGTTTAAGCAATTTAACAGAATAACAAACGGCTTGTTAATATCTTTTAATTCCTTAACAACCCGTTCTTCCGCTTCGGCATATTCTTCACGGGGAATATCGCTAATACTGCCATCGGTTGTAATAAGAAGCCCGATTGTTGAATGTTCCTTAATAACCTTTTGTGTGCCGACTTCTGCCGCCATATTAAATGGCACCGGCTCGTCATACCAAGGTGTTTTGACCATACGCGGCTCATTATCTTCTATATATCCAAGCGCACTCGGTACAATATAGCCAACACAGTCAATAAGCCGAACATTCATATTTGCCATATCATCAATAGTTATATTCGTGCCCTTTTCGGGTATGAATTTCGGCTCGGTAGTCATAATCGTCCTACCCGAAGAAGATTGGGGCAATTCGTCGTTTGCCCGTTCCCTTTCAAATTCTTCCTTTATATTTGGTACAACAAGTTTATCCATAAATTGTTTTATAAAGGTTGATTTACCCGTCCTTACGGGGCCTACAACACCTATATAAATATCCCCGTTTGTACGGTCAGCAATATCTTTATAAATGTTTGTTTGTGTCATAAATATTCCTCCGAAATTTATTACTATGTTTGATAATATGTAATCGGTTAAAAATTTATGACAGAAAAAAGTCCCTCGATTGGGCGGCTTCAATTAGGGATTAAAAGTCCAAAAAGGCAACTTTTGGCGAATAACTGCTTCAAAAATAACCGACATACGTCAGTATGCCGGTTATTCGGTTTTTGTTCTTCACTCAAAACTTACTCTTTTTGGATGGAACAGTTTTGTACCTGCAAAATTTTGTGCAGAGCGCAGTGAAAAAATGCAGTTACACTGGCGTGTTACAAGGCTTTTTCACAAGTGAGTGCGTAAATTTTGCGGTCCAAAACCTATTTATCCCTAACTGAAGCCGCCCTTGAGGGACTTTTTTGTTTGATTATTTTTTCTTCAAAATCAATGCATCGTCTGACTTGGCAACTTTGTAAGCTGTATTATCACAGAACAGATATTTATCAAAGTTGATCGGACAAGCATCGGAAATAACTTCTTCGGCGGCAGTTGTGGACGAACTGATATAAATGGAAGCACCTTCACTTAATGTTCCGAATTTAACCTTTTTGGTTTTTGGAATAAATAAGTTAGTATTTCCGCCGCTAATTTTTGCATTACCCGAAAGCGTTACATCACAATTGTCGTTAAGATAAACATATCCGTTAACTGTTCCCGAACTCATATTAAATACGGAAGCGTTTACAAAAATATTTACAGAACGGTTAGAAACATTATTATCTGTTTTTGTTGTAATACCGCCCGTTACGGTACCGCCTTTAATATTTAAGGTCGGTGCACCTTTCTCTTTATCAACAAATGCACAGATATTGCCGCCGCAGTTTGCGGTTGTACCGTCTTTAATAGTTCCGCCATAAACCGTACAAACAGATGTGGAGTATGTCATATAGATATTACCACCGTTTGAACTGCTTGAAACACCTTTATCGATTACAAAGTCATCAAATATGTTAAGTTTTCCGAGTGAAAAGATGTTTCCGCCCTGCTTGGTAGCGGTGCAAGAAGTTATAGTACCTTTATAAAGATTAACTTCACCGTTGATATGGAGTGCGCCGCCAAGTATAGCCGAGCCGTTTTGAAGTGTTCCGCCATACATATTCAGTTTACCGTTAGCAGCAACACGAATAATGCCGCCGCCGCGAGAACTGTGTGTTGTTTTGTAACCGTTACCGTCGTATGTACCGCCGTAAAGGTTAAGTGTACCGCTTTCAATATGAATTATTGCACCTTCGTTTGTTGTATCGCTTGTAAGAAGCATAGTACCGGTATTTTTACAGTCGGTAATGTTTACAACCGCTTTTGCATTATTAATCATATATACACGGCAATTTGCAACATCTTCTTTTGCTTTAACGGTAAAGCCGTTAAGACAAAGATTAACATTTACTTCGGTATTAACAATTTGCTGTTTTGAAAGAGTTACATCTTTGGTAAGGTAATAATAACCGGAAGTTGGCGGTAATGAATTATCACTGGTCCATGCGGTCCATATTGTTGATTCGCAAATATGTTTTGTGCCGTCTTTATATTCTTTACCGTCTTGAATAGCGCCGCCGCAAATACAATGTGCGCAAGCACCGTCAACTGCTACATAATAATCAGCAGACTTCTTATCTTTGGCAACAATGCAAACAAGTTTTCTGCCCGAAGGACTGTCAAGTGTAAAGTTATTGACAAACTTTTGGAAGTTATCCTTATCGGTTTCGGTATCGTCAACCGCAAATTTACCGTTAGAGGTAATTCCGATAACTGCCGATTCGTCAAGTTCCTTAATCTTAACCGGTTTAACCGCAGGAACATAAAGGTTATATTCTTTTCCGCTTATATTAACTTTACCCGAAAGTGTTACATCACATTCATCGTTAAGGTCAACAAAGCCGGCAACCGTACAATCTTTGAAGTTAGCTTTTGATTTAACAATAAAGATGTTCTGACTGCGCTTACCGTCACCTGCGGTGCTTTGTGCAATACCGTCGCTTACATTACCACCGGTAAGATTTAATGTTGCACCTGAGAATACCGCAATATTACCGCCACAGTTGGTTGCATTGCCCTCGGTGATGTTGCCTCCTGAAATATTTGCAACAGAAGAAGCACCGTCAAGATAAATGTTACCGCCATTTACAGAAACAATACCTTTTGTAACCGTACCACCGGTCATATTAAATGTACCTGACGAGTGGATGTTACCGCCACGACTTGCAGAGCCACCGGTAAGAGTACCGCCAAAGATATTAAGTGTACCGTTTGTTGCGACACGAATAAGACCGCCCCCGCGTTTTTCGTGGGTTGATTTATGACCGTTACCGTCAAATGTACCGGCATAAATGTTAAGCGTACCGTTTTCAATATGAACTATTGCGCCTTCGTTTGCGGTATCGTCCGAAAGAATAATTTTACCGGTATCCTTACAGTCGGTTATATTAACAACCGCATCGGCGTTATTAATCATATATACACGACCGTTAGTGACGCCTTCTTTGGTCTTAATGGTATATCCGTTAAGACAAAGTGTAATTTGAACATTTGAACTAATATTCTGCTGACCTGAAACGTTTACATTTCTTGTAAGATAATAATTGCCCGTAGTGGTCGGAAGAGTTGTAGTGCTATTCCACGGTGTAAACGGAATGTTTTCACAAATGTGACCTGTCGGCTTTGTACCGCCGCATACACAGTGCATATCGCCTATGAACAGTTTGTTCTCAACATAGAAAATATCAGCATCAATATCCGAAACAAAATTATCTTTAACATTTACGGAAACTTCCGTAGTAAAGTAACCGCCTGCGGTTACACCGATTTTTGCGGAAGAAGAAAGTTTTCCGACATTAATTGCTTTACCGCTTGGGATATAAAGGTTGGTTTGCGCACCGTTAATTTGAACATTACCCGAAAGGTTAAGTTTGGTGTAGTTATCAACAGTCGCAATATCGAAGTTACCTTCAACCGTACCGCCGGTCATATTGATTGTACCGCCGTTGGCAAAGATGTTACCGCTTCTTACACCGTCTCCCGATTTACTTATACAAGAGCCGCCTTTTACAGTACCGCCGTTTATATTAAGTGTAGAAGAGCCTATATAAATATTTCCTGCACAGTTTTGGGCAACACCGTTTTGAATTACGCCACCCGAAAGAGTAAATGCATAGTTCTTGCAAAGATAAATGCTGCCGCCGTTTTTACCGGTAACAAGGTTTTGACCGCCGTTAATCAAGCCGTCATACATATTAAATGTACCTGCAAGGTCACGCGCTTGACTGTATTCGGTGGAAATGTTACCGCCCGAAAGGGTTGCAGTACCGTTTGAAATTGTACCGCCGTACATATTAACCGAAGATTTCGGTCCTAAATAAACATTACCGCCATAACCGCCAATACGGCTTATTGTTCCGTCCGCTTTGGTTTCTTCAAGCGAGATTGCTTTACCGTCACGGATTTCACCGCCGTACATATTAAATGCACCGTCGCAGTAAAGAGTACCGCCAAGACCGCCACG
>JAZLFY010000267.1:0-1344 GCA_045616025.1 Acutalibacteraceae bacterium
TATAACGGAGTAGGTAGAAATTTAAGCTATAAAGCCGTTCCGGTAGACTGGCTTACTTCAAATCCCTCGTATGTTTCAACCCAAGCTAATGCCTATAATAAAGACGGGAGTCACAAGCTTATAGAAAGCGGATGGTATTATGCTTCAAAATCCGCTATAGAGTATTATGCCGACCCTAAAAACTACTTTACTGAAAACTATATTTTCAGCTTTGCCGACCAAAAATACGACCCAAAGACGCAAACCAAAGACGGCATAGTATCAATTATTAAAGACACCTTTTTAATAAACGGTTATGACGGAAACAAAGATGCTTATATAGATGATATTATGGAAGCGGCAAAGCAATCTGGTTTAAATCCATATGTTATTGCGGCAACTATTATTTCCGAACAGGGCGTAAACGGAACGAGCGGACTCATTTCGGGCACTTATGTATTCTATGATGAAGGCGACAATGAAAAGAAAAATCCGAACTCCGGTTATTATAACTTCTTCAATATTGCCGTAAGCGGCGACCCAAAAGAAACGCTCGGACTCAGATATGCCAAAAGTAAAGGTTGGAATTCCCGCCGTGCCGCAATCATAGGCGGTGCAAAGTACTATTCTAATGAATATGTAACACGGGGGCAATCAACATACTACTATAAAGACTGGAATTTTAAAATCGCCCCATACTATTCCCATCAATATGCCACAAATGTTAAGGATGCAATGAATAACGGAAACAGGCTTTCAAAAGGCTTCGGTACTGCAAGCCAGATAACCTTTTTAATCCCCGTATTTAAAGCTTCGGGCGGTACTACACCTGTTACTCCGCCGGCAGTTAAAATAATAAACGGCGATACAAACGGCGATAATGCCGTAACCATTATTGATTTGGCCAACATACAAAAGCATCTTTTAGGGCTTATTTCACTTAAAGGCAATAATTTTTCGGGTGCCGATACAAACCACGATGGCTCAATTACAATACTTGACCTTGCCAATGTTCAAAAGCACCTTTTAGGTATTATAAAATTAAGTTAAGAGGAATCTTATGAAAAAAACTATTCGATTTTTCGCAATTTTCACAGTAATTGCAGTTGTTTTTACATCACTATTTTGTATTCCCTCACTTGCGGCTTCAAGCAGTATAAGGGTAAGCGCAAGAAATATTACACCAGGAGGCAATGTTACCGTAACGGTAACAATTAACGGCGGAGAAGCTATGTATGCCACCGAAGGTTTTGTTTCATACAATACTTCTGTTTTGCAGTTCGTTTCGGGCACATCAGCTAACGGCGGCGGCGGAAGTGTAAAGATAGTCGGTACGCCGGGCGGTGCGGCAAGCCAAAGCTACAC
>JAZLFY010000268.1:0-6699 GCA_045616025.1 Acutalibacteraceae bacterium
TTTCTTTATCAAAAGCAACAGCAACAGGAGCCGCAGGAGCAGAAGTATCTGCTTTTTCAACCGGACCGATAGCATTACTCTTTACTGTGCCTGTATAATCACATTCTGGAGTAGCAGTTGCACGGCAGGTTATACTCATACCGATATCTTCTTTAGTTAAAGTGTAGTTATCGTCTGTTGCACCTGCGATAGCACTATCACCGCGGTACCACTGTTTGGTAACATTGGGAGCTGTTACAGTATCGTTTGATACAGTCAATTTCTCACCATATTTAGCTGTACCGGTAATAGTAATTTCACCGGGAAGTTGTTCCTTATCGCCAACAGGCGGGAAGGTATAAGAGAAGGTTGCTGTATTGCCGGTAATTGTTCCGGTAACAGTAGTTCCTTCAACCTTAAATACGGTTGTGCCGTCAACAAGATTATATCCGCTTTGAGCGGTTATCGTAAATGTTGCAGTGTATTGAGTGTTGGGAACAAATGTGCTATCTGCAGGAGCCCAAGAAATTGTACCGGTGAAGTGGTCGGTAGCAACAGTTCCGCAAGTTGTTGTGGGAGTAGCATATTTAACAGGAGCAACATTTGTAACTGCAACGGTTTCGAGTGTATATCCGCCTTCAACATCTTCATAAGTCTGGGTGTTGCTGATACGTCCGCACTTGTCACAAACCTTGTAATAAACAGCATAAGAAGTGGTGGTGGCAGCAGATTTTCTGGTTGTATCGTCCTTAACACCTTCAACATAGTTGTGTGCTTCTTTGGTAGAATCGATTATTGTATTACCGCAACCTACATTAATGCAGGTATGAGCATGGTAATCTTCGTCAACAGAAGTCCATGTTTCACTTGGAGTATGGTTGTCTGTTGTAACTGTGGTAGCAGGAGATTTACCGGATGCCTTAGTGGTTTCGGTTTCTGCTACACGGGCATAAACATCATACTGAGTGTTTCTGGTAAGACCTGTAAAGAGAGATGCAGTTCCCCAGTCAGAATCTTGCGGAGTATCGCCCTTAGCGACAAGAGCATATTCATAAGCAGTGTTAGCATCGGTTACTTTAATGTTGCTTTCAGGGGAAGTCTCATCGGGATTTTCTTTATCAAAAGCAACAGCAACAGGAGCCGCAGGAGCAGAAGTATCTGCTTTTTCAACCGGACCGATAGCATTACTGGTTACAGAGCCTTTATATTCGCAGTCACTTTCAGCAATTGCACGGTAAGTAATGTTCTTACCTATATCGTCTTTGGTTAAAGTATAGGTAGTGCCGGTAGCATTTGCGATAGCATCATCGCCACGGTACCACTGTTTGGTAACATTTGTAGCTGTTACAGTATCACTTGCTACACTTAACTGTTGATTGTATTTAGCAGTACCGGAAATTGTAATTGCACCGGGGAGATCTTGTTTTTCGCCGAGAATTGTTACACTTGCCGAAGTAACGGTAGGTTTATATGATGTGGTGCCGTTTTGGAATTCGATTACTTTTTCATCGAATTTAGTAACACTTGCATCACCTGCAGTCGCAGTATCCTTTACCTTAAAGGTGTAGGTAAAGAAATCACCGTCAATTGTCGCTTCATCTTCGTAAGCAAAAATCGGAGCAGTTGTCGGGTTCTTTGAAGCCCAATTCTTTTTAACCGCATATTCGGTGCCTTCGTTATCTTCATCCGGAATGCTCCAAACACCCTTGGTAATTTCCAAACGCTCGGTATCAAAGCCGACAGCCGGCATATTACCGGACTTAACATTAGGAAGATTTGCAACCGAGTAGGTTACGGTGAATGTGTCGCCGGGTTTGGCTGAAGTTACACTCGGGGTTGCGGTAACGGTCAGTTCTGTTGAAGGAACAACAACGGTTACGCTTGCCGGAGTAACAGCAGGATTATATTTGGTCGTGCCGTTTTGGAATTCAATTACTTTTTCGTCGAATTTGGTAACACTTGCGGTACCTGCAGTCGCAGTATCTTTTACCTTAAAGGTGTAAGTAAAGAATGTGCCGTCAATTTCCGCTTCGTCTTCATAAGCAAAAATCGGAGCAGTTGTCGGGTTCTTTGAAGCCCAATTCTTTTTAACCGCACATTCGGTACCTTCGGTGTCTTCGTCCGGAATGCTCCAGACACCTTTGGTAATTTCAAGACGGTCAGTATCAAAACCGACAGCCGGCATATTACCCGATTTGACATTAGGAAGGTTTGCAACCGAGTAGGTTACAGTGAATTCTTCGCCGGGTTTGACTTCAGTCTTGCTCGGTGTTGCAGTGACAGTCGGGTCAGTTCCGGCGGAAGCAACAAATGAGGCGCCGAAAACAAGAGCAACTGCCAATACAATTGACAATACTTTTTTCATTATATTTTCCTCCTTATTTACAATACAGACATTATAAGTCATTGTATTTATGTTTATTTTACCAAATAGTTTTCAATTTGTAAAGACTTTTTTATTAAAAAACCGCATTTTTTTGCAAAAAAATTACCCATTAAAGCCAATTTTTGACTTTAATGGGTAATTCGCTTGATTTTCTTTTAAATTATTTAATTTCAAGTTCGCCTGCAAGGTAGAGTTTTTTGAAATCTTCAATGTCCATCGGCAAAGCATTTTCACCCTTATAGAGTGCGGTGCCGGTGGTTTCTTCACCGTCGTTATGACGGATGCGAAGTTCTACAACAACGCCTCTTTCAGCGCGGCAGTTGATTTCAAGAACATGCTTTTGAGCATCGGCATCCTGCATTGCAGTCCAACCGTTTTTATTCCATTTAATAGCCATTATAAATAACCTCCAAAAAATTGTTATAATTATTTTATCATAACTAAAAATTTTTGTCAATTATTTTTTGTATCAGGGGTTGTCATTTTTATTAATAATGATATAATGTTTAATTGGCAATACCAAATAAGGAGTTAATAAATATGTTTAAATATGAAATGCACTGTCATACAAGCGTTTCAAGCAAGTGCGGAATGTCCACACCTGCAGAGCAGGCGGATTTTTACAAGAGTCTCGGTTACACCGGACTGTTTATTACCGACCATTTTTTTAACGGAAACTGTACGGTAAACAAACATCTTACATGGGAAGAACGGGTTAACGAATACTGCAAGGCATACGAAGAAGCAAAAGAGCGCGGCGACAAAATCGGACTTGATGTCTTTTTCGGTTTTGAATTTACGCAGGGCGGCGGCACCGACTTTTTGGTGTACGGACTTGACAAAGAGTGGCTGCTTGCCCACCCCTACTGTGACAAATACAGTGCAAAGGAAATATGCGAACTTGCCCACCGTGACGGAGGGTTTGTAGTTCAGGCACATCCTTTCCGTGAAGCCAAATATATTGAAATGATACGGCTTTTACCGAGAAGTGTTGATGCGGTCGAAACAATGAATGCAAAGCGCACCGATTTTGAAAACAATGCCGCAGATGTTTACGCCGATATGTACGGACTTAAAAAGTTCGCGGGAAGCGACAACCACCTTACCGAGCGTATGACACAAATATCATATTTGGAAATAGGCAAAAAAATAAGAAAAGTATCTTCTATGATTAAACTGTTTAAAAAAGGTGAATACAAAATCGGACTTACAACGGTTGAAGATATAAAAAAATCGGGGTTTTAAAGCCCCGATTTTTTCTTTTATTTATACTTAAATGTTACATCAATGGGAGTCTTGGTTACGCCTGCGGAAACAAGAACATCTACCTTGAATTGATACTCTGTTCCCTTTTTAAGATTTTTGACAAGATTATCATTTCGTGCCAAATCACTTAATTTATACTTATGAGTGGTATCGGTAGTCATTTTAGTTGCCTTGCCAACAACCTTGCCGGTCTTGGGGTCGGTTGCGGAAAGTGTTATTGTAACCATTCTGAAATTACTGTGAACGGATGCGGAAGATATATCCGAAAGAGATTTGGCATCTTTTTTATCAACACTTACTTCCGGTAAAGCATAGGGCTTCTGTCCCATAAATTCCGCATTTGTTACCGGAATATAATATCCATTTTCGAACAAATCTATAAAGGGAATAACCGCAGATGTTCTGCCACTGTAATGGCTCTTATTACCATCTTCGTCAACAACAACATAGGTTGTAGAATTTGACTTTTGACCGGCACGCTGGTCCTGAATAACCAAGTGACTCTTCTTTTCGTCTATGTTACCCGAATTATCGTAAACCACATACGCTTTTTCAATAGCCATCATGGCGTGCATACCTTTACCGCCGTTAGGATATGAAATTATGCCGTCGGCAGGTTGAACCTGTGCATACGCCTGATACATTTTATCTTTGCCGTTATCTTCGCAAATTCTTTGGGTGGTATATGTCTTATAACTTACAAGGTCGGACGGTATGGCATAATCGCCCACCGGAATAGCACCGTATGACTTATTAAAACTAAATGTTGCAATACCTTTAAAGGATGTTATAACCGATGCCCAACCCCAAGATACTGAGGTGGCGCAGGAATTACCGAGGGTTTTGTTAAGTGTTTCGCTGTCAATATCGGTAACCTCGCCGGTTTCAAAATTATAATGTGTAAGCCAATGTAAAAGACCTGTACCGCTATCGGTATACGGTAAACCGCAATACTGATAATTAGTACGCGCAACAAAATCAGATGCTTCGCCGTTTACCTTTTTGTTATATGAGAATTCGGTTTTGGTAAACCACGGAACAGTAAGTTCGTCGCGCATGGCTTGAATTGCCATTTGACGCATTTCGTCGGGTGTTGCACCCTCATTTAAAACATAGTTCGGAATATCACTCATAGGATAAAGAACAATGAAATCATTTTCTTCGCTCACTTTTGCAACCTCCTTTTTCTCTCCGCAACTGCAAAGCAAAATTGCTAAAACAATAGCCATAAAAAATGCAAAAATTCTTTTTGTTTTCATTTTTTTCACCTTACTTATATTTTATGGTAATATCAAGGGGTGTTTTTGTTTCGCCCGTGGCGATTAAAACATCTAATTTAAACTGATATTCAGTACCCTTTTTAAGTTTTTTTGTAAGTTTTTCGTTACTTGCAAGGGTTTTAAGTTTACATTTATAACATTCACCGGTGGAAATTTCATTACCGCTTGTAATTTTTTTGGCACTGCCTACGACCTTACCGGTTTTTGTATCGGTTGCGGTAAGGGTAAGTGATACCGTTTTATAGTTGCTTATAGAAGTTGCCTTTTCAAGTTCCCATAATGATTTTATATCTCTTTTATCAAGATAAACCTTTGAAGGAATATATGGCTTTTCACCCGTAAGTTCGGGAATTGTAACGGGGATATAACCTTGGTCAAACAAATCTCTGTAATAGAACACCGCAGATGTTCTGCCGGCATAGTGACTCTTATTGCCGTCCTCGTCCGTTATGACATAGGTTGAGGAATTTGAACTGTGGCCTGCACGCTGGTCCTGAATAACGATGTAACTTGTTTTTTCGTTAATTGCTCCCTCTTCGTTATATTCAATATGTGCTTTTTCAATAGCCATTACTGCGTGGTTGCCCTTGCCCGTTTTGGTGTAGGAAACAAGACCGTCGCCGGGCAAAACTTTTGAATATGCTTCAAACATTTTTTCTCTGCCGTTATCTTCGCAAATAGTATCGGTTGAATAAGATTTATAGTTATTAAGACTTTGAGGTATTGCATAGTCCCCTACGGGATATGCACCGTATGATTTATTCATTGTATAGGACGGAATGCCTTTATAGGTTGTGGAAATTGCCGACCAGCCCCACATAACGGCGGTCGCGCAGGAATTACCCAAAGACTCGTTAAGTTTTGTTTCGTCAATACCCGTTATTTCGCCCGTTTCAAAGTTATAATACTGTAACCAGTGTAAAAGACTGCTTGAGCCGTTAGTGTAAGGAATACCGCAGTATTCATAATTTGTTTTTGCAACAAAATTTACATTTTCACCGTTTATATCACGGTGATAGGCGATTGTCTTTTTGGTAAACCACGGAACCGACAGCGCATCGTGCATGGCATTTATTGCCGTTTGCCTGATTTCATCTGTTGTTGCGCCCTCTTTTAAAGCATAATTCGGAATTTCGCTTACGGGATACATAAGACTGTAATCATCTGTTTCGGTTTTTTTGGATTCCTGCTTTTTTTCGCCGCAACTGCAAAGCAGAAAAGACAATAGAGCGACCATTAAAAGCGCAATAATTCTTTTAGTTTTCATGAAAATACACCCTTTCAACCTTATTTGTTAAAATAATAACATATTATTTATATATAGTCAATATAATTTACTTGACAAAATTTAGACAAAGCTATAAAATTTTATTAAGGAGTTGATTTTATGAAATTTGACAAGTATTTTGAAGCCATTGACCAAAATGCCGAAAAGATTATCTCGGTGTCCGATACACTTTGGGACAACCCCGAACTTGCTTTCGGCGAGTACAAGTCGGCAGAACTGATTATTAACACCCTTAAATCTTACGGGTTTACGGTTACAGAAGGTATTGCCGATATACCGACCGCTTTTAAGGCGGAATACGGCAGCGGCAAGCCGTCAATAGGTGTTCTTGCGGAATACGATGCGCTTGCACATCTTAACTTTGAATCAGAAAAGACCGAGCCGATAAGACGCACCGATACAGATAACGGTCACGGTTGCGGTCACAACCTTTTTGCAGGCGGTTCACTTGCAGCGGTAATTGCAATTAAATCTTTTATTGATGACAACAAATTCGGAAA
>JAZLFY010000269.1:0-3203 GCA_045616025.1 Acutalibacteraceae bacterium
CTAAACTTCTGTACCCCTTTTAGGGGTTAAGCCAGTAGTCGCCCCTTATAGGGGCAGTGCATACCACCGGTTTACCGGTGGTTATGATTTTTTAACACTCTCTATTAACTTTAATATACTGAATAGGGGGCGTTATATGAACAAAAGCGTTCTGTACGGTTTTTTGGCAACCGTATTTACTTGGGCGGTTACCGCTTTAGGTGCGACAACGGTTATTTTTTTTAAGAAACCCAAAGATATGCTTTTAAAATTATTTCTCGGTTTTTCGGCAGGAGTTATGATTTCGGCATCATTTTGGTCACTTTTGGAGCCGTCGCTTGCTTTATCGGAAACTATATATAAAAATCTTTCGTTTTTTCCTGTTATTTCGGGCTTTTTAGTAGGAACGGTATTCTTAATCGTTTTTGAAAAAGTACTTAACAGTCTTGAATTTTGCAAAAATAAAGATATGAAAAGTACATTGATGATGTTTATTTCAATAACACTTCATAATATTCCCGAGGGGTTGGCGGTGGGTGTCGCTTTCGGCTCGGTAAACGGGCAAGATTTAAAATCATATTTAGGTGCAATTACAATAGCACTTGGTATTGCAATACAGAATTTTCCCGAAGGTGCCGCCGTTTCAATACCCTGTAGAAACGTGGGGTATTCAAGGCAAAAATCTTTTATGTTAGGTCAAGCATCGGCATTGGTTGAGCCGATTTTCGGCTTTTTAGGTGCTTTACTTGTAATTAAAATAAAAGCAATATTACCTTTTGCGCTTTCTTTTGCCGCAGGAGCAATGATTTTTGTTGTTGTGCATGAAATAATACCCGAATGCCAAAAAATTGACAGGGGAGAAGATTTTATTGCAACTTGGGGTGTAATAATCGGCTTTACCGTAATGACATTTCTTGATATATTTTTAGGATAAAAAAAGAAGAAGCATTTTTGCTTCTTCTTTTAATTCTAACCGCCTAAATATGCTTTTTTAACTTCGTCACTCTGCATCAATTCTTCACCTGTACCCGATAAAGCGATAACACCGTTTTCAAGTACATAAGCGCGGTCGGAAATAGCAAGTGATTTACCTGCATTTTGTTCAACCAAAAGAATGGTTGCGCCCTCTTTGTTGTATTCTTTTATAATATCAAATACTTCGTCAACCAAAAGGGGAGAAAGTCCCATTGAAGGTTCATCAAGCATTAAAAGTTTAGGCCTTGACATCATTGCTCTGCCCATGGCAAGCATCTGTTGTTCGCCGCCCGAAAGAGTACCAGCAATTTGGTTTTTTCTTTCTTTAAGACGGGGGAAACGGTCATAAATCTTGACAATATCTTCTTTAATTTCGGGTTTATCTTTTCTCATATATGCGCCCATTAAAAGATTTTCGTAAACGGTGAGTTCCTGAAAAACATGTCTGCCTTCGGGCACTTGTGTAAGGCCATGTTTAACAATTTTATGTGCAGGTGCTTTGGTAATATCGTGCCCGTTATATTTAACGGTACCGTTTTTTGACGGAATTAATCCGATAACACTCTGCATAGTAGTTGTTTTTCCTGCACCGTTAGCACCGATTAAGGTAACAATTTCACCCTTGTTAACCTCAAAACTGATGCCTTTAAGTGCCTGAATAACACCGTAAAATACTTCGAGATTTTCAACTTCAAGTAATGCCATATTCTTAACCTCCGATATATGCCCTGATAACTTCGGGGTCGTTAAGAGCAGTTTTTGTTTCACCCTGTACCAAAACCGTACCGAAGTTAAGAACGGTTACTTCGTCACAAAGTCCCGAAACGAATTTCATATCGTGTTCAATAAGAAGAATAGTCATATCAAACTTATCTCTGATTAAACGGATAGTATCCATTAAATCTGCCGTTTCGTTGGGATTCATACCTGCCGCCGGCTCGTCAAGAAGTAAAAGGTCGGGGTTGGTTGCAAGCGCACGGGCAATTTCAAGTTTTCTTTGTTTACCGTAGGGAAGATTGCAGGATAGGTTGTTGCGTTCTTCTTCCAAATCGAAAATTCTTAAAATTTCCTTTGCCTTATTGCGCATTTCTTTTTCAACTTTAAAATGACGGGGAAGACGCAAAATAGATGTAATAAAACTGCATTTGTATTCGGGGTGGTTGGAAAGACCTACCATAACATTTCTGATAACACTCATATTATTGAAAAGACGGATGTTTTGAAATGTTCTGGCAATGCCTTTTTTATTGATTTTGTTTTGAGATTTACCCTTTAATTCGGTACCGTTTAAATAAAAAGTTCCGGTAGTGGGTAAATAAACACCGGTTAACATATTAAAAACTGTGGTTTTTCCGGCACCGTTAGGTCCTACAAGACCGTAAATTTGATTTTTCTTTATTTTAAGATTAAGGTTTTGAACTGCTTTCAAGCCGCCAAAGGTTATGCCTAAATCTTTTGTTTCGAGTACATAATCAGACATTATTTATCCTCCTTTTTCGGCTTGTCAGGAGTCATTGTACTTCCTTCGTTGGGAGTTGGGTCAACCGACAGTATTTCGTCCATTGGAATTTTGGTCGGTATTCTTGCCCATTTAACACCATCGTCTTTAATAACCGACGGGTCATGTTTTTTCTTTTTAAATTTATCAAATAATTTTTTAATATTATATTTTTCACGAAATCCGGCAAGGGCAGGGGAGTTGCCGTAAATAACAATAAGAATAAGGATAACTGCATAGAAAAGATTTTGCAGTACGGCAAGATTGCCCGTAAGTATTGTTGCAAGTTCCGTGTTTATGAAAGTTATAAGTGTTGCGGCGATAATTGAGCCGTTTACCGAACCGATACCGCCCAAAACAACCATAACGAGTATTTCAATTGAATAGTTGTAACCGAATTTTGAACTTTGTACATTGTAGTTTGAGAAACTGTACAAAACACCTGCAATTCCCGCAAAGAAAGAGGAAATAATAAATGCAAGGAGTTTATAATAAGTTACATTAACACCGCTTGCACGAGCGGCGATTTCATTATCGCGAATAGATGTTATTGCACGACCGTGTTTTGAACGCATTAAGTTTTGAACAACAAAAAGCGTAATTAAAACAATGGCAAAACAATAAATAAAGAGAACATCTTTATCATAGCGGGGCGTTTCAAGACCTAACGCACCACCGAAAGATTCTTTGCTTGTATTTTGGAAAATTGATTTAACAATTTCTCCGAAACCAAGCGTAACGATTGCCAAAT
>JAZLFY010000270.1:0-6868 GCA_045616025.1 Acutalibacteraceae bacterium
AATTCGGGTGGTACCGCGGATATGATTTTTTAAAAGTCTGTTCGTCCCTTGTATGGGACAAACGGGCTTTTTTGATTTTTTTGGAGGACAGATTTATGAAACACATTGACATTGTTGAGGTAATGCAAAACGCAGAACTTATAGGACAGAGTGTAACGGTTTGCGGCTGGGTAAGAACATCACGCGATTCTAAAAATATGGCATTTTTGGAACTTAACGACGGCACAACCCTTAAACATCTTCAAATCGTTATCGACAAGACCGTTTTAAGTGATATTGCGGAATTTATGAAACTCGGCACATCGCTTAAAGTTACGGGTGAACTTGTTAAGTCGCTTGTTTCAAAGGACGGTGTTGAAATTAACGCAAAAGAAATAACCGTTTTGGGCGTTTGTCCGCCCGATTATCCGCTTCAGAAAAAGCGCCACACCCTTGAATTTTTGCGCACTATACCTGCACTTCGTGTCCGCACCAATACCTTTAATGCGGTACTTCGTGTCCGCTCGGTTGTATCGGCTTCAATTCACGAATATTTCCAGAGCAGACATTATACATATATTCATACACCCCTTATCACCGCTTCCGACTGTGAGGGTGCAGGCGAAATGTTCAGGGTAACCACCGTCGGTTTTAATAAGGATATAAAAACCGAGGAAGAATACGATGCGGCGGACTTCTTCGGTCGCCGCGCGGCACTTTCCGTTTCGGGACAGCTTGAGGGCGAAGTTGCCGCAATGGCACTTGGTAAAATATACACTTTCGGTCCGTCTTTCCGTGCAGAAAAAAGTAACACCCAGCGCCATGTTGCAGAGTTCTGGCATGTTGAGCCGGAGGTTGCCTTTGCCGAACTTGAAGATATTATCGAAATCGACGAAGAACTTATTAAACACATTATAAATACCGTTCTTACCAAGTGCCGCACCGAACTTGAATTTTTCGATGCTCACTTTGAAAAGGGACTTATTGATAAACTTAACAGTGTTGCAAATAATGATTTTGCGGTTATGACATATACAGAGGCAATAAAGGAACTTCAAAAGCACGCCGATAAATTTGAAAACACGGTCAACTGGGGCGACGACCTTATGACCGAACACGAGCGTTTTATAAGTGAAGAAATCTGCAAGCGTCCGGTATTCATTACCGATTATCCGAAAGATATTAAATCTTTCTATATGAAGCAAAACCCCGACGGCAAAACCGTTGCCGCAACCGACCTTTTGGTACCGGGTGTAGGCGAAATAATCGGTTGCAGCGAAAGGGAAGCCGACCTTGATAAATTACTTGCGGCTATGAAAAATAAGGGTATGAAGATTGAAGATTATGCCGATTATATTTCACTTCGTAAGTTCGGCTCGGTACCGCACAGCGGTTTCGGACTCGGTCTTGAAAGAATTATAATGTATGTTACGGGTGTACAGAATATCCGTGATGTAATTCTTTACCCCCGTACCGTCGGCAACATCTATTAATTGTTTTTTTTAGGTGATATTTATGGAAAAATACAAATCAAAATTAACCGTTCTTGAAACACAAAAAGCCATAAGGGGACTTCGCCACAAATTTGAGGAGAATTTATGCAACGCCCTTAATTTGTGCCGTGTTTCTGCACCGCTTTTTGTTCTTTCAAACAGCGGACTTAACGATAACCTTAACGGTGTTGAGCGCCCCGTTACCTTTGATTTGCTCTGTTCGGGGCAGGAGGTTGAAATTGTACATTCCCTTGCCAAGTGGAAAAGAATGGCGCTTAAAAAGTACGGTTTTTCCCGGGGCAGCGGACTTTATACCGATATGAACGCAATAAGACGGGACGAAACACCCGACAGTATTCACTCGGTATATGTTGACCAGTGGGACTGGGAAAAGGTTATTGAAAAAAAGGACAGAACGGAAGAATATCTTAAAAACACCGTCAGAAAAATATATAAGGTGTTTTACGATACGGCAAATTATGTTGAGCAACTTTACCCGCAGCTTGATAACTACTACCCCGATGATATAACCTTTATTTCTTCAACCGAACTTTATTATAAGTTCCCCGACCTTTCACCCAAAGAGCGTGAGAATGCCGCCGCAAAACAGTACGGCGCAGTCTTTATAACCGAAATCGGCGGAAAACTGCCAAACGGCGAAAAGCACGACGGCAGAGCGCCCGATTATGACGACTGGAAACTTAACGGCGATTTGCTTATATATAACCGTGTTTCCGATTCTTCACTTGAAATTTCTTCAATGGGTATCCGTGTCGATAAGGACTCGCTGATACACCAACTTGAAACCGAAAACGCAACCGACCGCCTACAACTTCCTTTCCATAAGGCACTTATTAATGACGAATTGCCCCTTACAATAGGCGGCGGAATAGGTCAGTCAAGGGTTTGTATGCTCTTGCTCGGCAAAGCCCATGTCGGCGAAGTTCACGCGTCTGTCTGGCCTGAAAGTGAGATAAAAAAGTGCGAAGAAGCCGGAATTGTCCTGCTTTAAGTCGCAATTTGTCTAAAAAGTATAAAATTCCTCTTGCAAATAATCAAAAAAATGATATAATGTATTTATTATGATTGATTTTTCATATATAATTTTTTGATTATGTGAGGGGAGTTTTTATGTTTAACAACAAAGAATATGTGCTTGCCGTACATAAGTTTAAAAGTTTTTCAAAAGCGGCAAAAGAACTCTACATTTCGCAACCTTCCTTAAGTGCTTCGGTAAAAAGAATAGAAGCGGCAATCGGCGCACCGCTTTTTGACCGCTCGACAAATCCGTTAAGTTTAACCGAAATCGGCGAAAAGTATATTAAATGTGCAACCGATATTGCAAACATTGAAGAAAACTTTGAAAGTTTTGTAAGCAACACCACAAAAATGCTTAAAGGAGAAATCAAAATCGGCGGAAGCAGTATGTTTTCTTCCTTTGTTCTTCCTGCGCTTATTTCAAAATTCAACACCGAATATCCGGGCATTGAATTTAAAATTCTTGAAGATAACACCCAAAATCTTATGAGTATGCTGGTTGACGGCTCGGTTGATTTGGTTGTGGACAATGTTCTTATTTCAAACAAAAGTGTTGTTCCTTATGCCTTTACACCCGAACTGTTAATGCTTGCCGTACCGCTTAAATTTAAAATTAACGAGCGGCTTAAAGGCAAAGCCCTTACCGTTAAGGATATAAAGGAAGGCTATCATAAGCGGGAGGATGCACCGGCAATTTCGCTTAAAGAATTTGAAAACGAGCCGTTTATTCTGTTAAAATCCGAAAACGATACAGGTAAACGCGCCGTAAAACTTTTCAAAAAGTATGATATTTCGCCCAAGGTTGTCTTTAAACTTGACCAGCAAATGACGGCATACAACATCACCAATACGGGTGTGGGAATAAGTTTTATAAGTGATACACTTATAAGCCACCTTTATTCTTCGCCCAATGTTTGTTATTATAAAATTGACGACCCCGATGTTGTCCGTAATATTTATTTTTATGTTAAGGCAAACAGATACTTATCAAACGCCTGTCAGACATTTATGGATATGTATATTGATAATAAATAATAAAAAACGGCTTTGTAAAGCCGTTTTTTTATTTTTAGTTAAGTCATTGTAACCGGTTGATATTCGCCGTCTTTAATTTCAAGTTTGTCTATGCACAAAACCCTGTGGTGCGGATAGGTATCACCGACAATTCTTCTGTGATAAGCCACATACCATTTTCCGCCGAAATAAAATGCACTGTTATGACGGGGGCCGTCGGCAATTTCCGCCGCTTTAAGCACATCACCGTAAAACTTAAAAGGTCCAAAGGGGGAATCGGACGAAGCCGCCTTAACACAGTAGGTGTTTTTTGTCCAACTGCCCGAAGAATACATAAGTGAATACTTGCCGTCAAAATTATGGATAAAGGGCGCTTCAACATACTGTTCGGGCCTTATTGCGTGCGCCACACCGTTAAAACCGGGCACGGGCAAAAGTTTTGTAAGTGTGTCGTCAAGCAGGCATACATTAAGCCGCCGCCAACCGCCGTAATAAAGATAAATCTTTTGGTCGTTGTCTTTAAAAAGATGCGCATCAATCGGTTGTGCGCCGTTGTGGAAAACATTAATAAGCGGCTGTCCGTCTGAAAATACATTTTTAAACGGACCTAAAGGACTGTCTGAAACACCCATATAAAGTCCGCCCGGCTCGTGGTCTTCTTTTATGTTGTTTGCCGCAAAGCAGATGTAATATTTGCCGTTATGTTCAATAACAGTCGGCGCCCAAACGGCAGAGTGAACACCGTCATAGGTGGACATATCAAGAACATCTTTTTTAATTTCAAAGTTTTCAAGGTCGCTTGAAATCACCAAATCAATGTTCATCTGTTCTTCATAGGGCAAAGATTTTGTAACATAAATATAAACCTTGTCACCGAACACGCAGGATTCCGGGTCTGCATACCACCCGTCAACAATTGGGTTTTTCATAAAATATCTCCTTTTGTTATAAATTATCACCAAAAGGATTATATCATAAAATTAATGTTTGTAAAAGTATAAATTAAGTGATAAAATGTAAAAAAATATGGACAGGATAAAATCCCCGTCGGGGATTTTAAATGAAGTCGCTGTCGCTAATGAAGAAATTAAGGTGCCTACGGCGGTATATAAATTTTCCTAACACTAATCTTCTTTTTTCTTAAAAATTTCGGTGCTTTGGGCTAAAATCGTTGCGAAGAAAACAAGCAGGCAACCTGCAATTTCTCTGCCTTCAAGCGTACCGCCCGACAGCAAAAAACCGCCTATTGCCGCAAAGACACTTTCAAGACTCATTGAAATTGAAGCCACCGCCGGCTCGGCGTATCTTTGCCCTATAATCTGCAATGTGTATGCAATGGAACTTGACATTATACCCAAATAAAGAATAGGCAATGCCGCATCTTTAATTGCCGCAAAGGATATATCCGCCCTTTCAAAAACAAGGGATAAAATTCCCGAAAGCAGAGCAACAATTATAAACTGAAAAAGGGAAAGCCGTATTCCGCCGACACTTTCGACATACTTGTCGACAAATATAATCTGAAGCGAAAAGCCGACTGCACACAAAAGCACCATTAAATCGCCTAAATATACAGTACCCACGCCGCCTTTAAGACACAAGAAGTAAAAACCGACAAGCGCCACGCAGGAGGCGGCAAAGATAACCCACGAAAACCGCTTGTAAACCACGGCGGTAATTATGGGTACAATTACAACATAAAGCGCCGTAATAAAGCCGGCGTGCGCCTCAACCGGCGCGCCTTTCGGGTAAAGGGCAATGCCGAACTGCTGAAAGTTTACCGCAACTGTCAAAAACAGACCGCATATAAGACTGCCAAGCAGTACCGTTTTTCTTTCCTTTTTATTTTGGGGGATAAGCGGCGCCGCTTTTTTTCTGTTTAAAATTTTATAGAGAATAAACAGAAACGGAATACTTATAAGCGAGCGCAAACAGTTAAGCATAAAGGGCGGCACGGCGGTCGCCTTATTCTGCGCCACAAAAGCAAGTCCCCAAATAAGCGCCGCAAGGCAGAGAATAAGACTGCCTTTAATATTATTTCTTTTCATTTTTCGGGCCTTTCATTGTAAGGGAAATTCTTTTCTTCTCTGTATCAACCGAAATCACCCAAACGGTTACAATATCACCGACTTTAAGCACCTCGGACGGATGCTTTATAAAGCGGTTGCAAATCTCGGAAATATGCACAAGTCCGTCCTCGTGCACACCAATATCGACAAATGCGCCGAAGTCAATTACATTTCGCACCGTGCCTTTAAGTTCCATACCCGCCTTTAAGTCTTCAAGCGACATAATATCCTCTTTAAGCATCGGTTTTACAAGTTCGTCACGGGGGTCCCTTCCGGGCTTGGAAATTTCGCTTATTATATCGCGTAAAGTCGGCTCACCGACACCGATTTTATTTGCAAGTGCAGGAATATCGGCATTTTTGGACTTTTCGCAAAATGCCTCGGTGTTTTTGTTTATATCCTTTGCCGAGAAACCGAATATTTTTAAAAGTTCTTCCGCCGCTTTGTAACTTTCGGGGTGAACGGCGGTGTTGTCAAGCGGTTGCTTGCCGTCCTCAATTCTTAAAAATCCGGCGCACTGTTCAAATGCTTTCGGGCCTAATGCCTTAACCTTTTTAAGTTCGGTGCGGCTTTTGAATTTGCCGTTTTCTTCACGGTAGGTGACAATGTTTTTGGCAATTGAGGAGTTAATGCCCGAAACGGCGGAAAGCAGACTGGGGGAGGCGGTATTCAAATCAACGCCGACCGAGTTTACGCAGGATTCGACCACACCGTCAAGCGCCGCACTTAATTCCTTTTGCGGCATATCGTGTTGGTACTGACCTACACCTATTGCCTTAGGGTCAATTTTAACAAGTTCGGAAAGCGGGTCTTGAAGCCGTCTTGCAATGGAAACGGCACTGCGAAGCGATACATCGTATTCGGGGAATTCCGCCGCCGCCAAGGGGGAGGCGGAATAAACACTCGCTCCTGCCTCGCTTACTATCATATAAGCCAGTCCGTCATTGATTTCCTTAATCGTTTCGGCGGCAAAAACTTCGGTTTCGTGGCTTGCCGTTCCGTTACCTATTGCAAAGGTGCGGACATTGTATTTTTTAACAAAATTCTTGATAATTTCTTTTGCCTGTTCTGTCTTACTGTGGGGCGGTGCAGGGTAGATAACACCCGTGTCAAGCACCTTGCCCGTACCGTCAACAACCGCAACCTTGCAACCCGTTCTGTAACCGGGGTCAAGCCCTATCGTTACACTGTTTTTAAGGGGCGGTTGCATAAGCAGTTGACGGAGATTGTTTGAAAATACCTTAATTGCATCGGCGCTTGCCTTTTCGGTAAGCA
>JAZLFY010000271.1:0-1706 GCA_045616025.1 Acutalibacteraceae bacterium
TGCGAGCTATGCCTGAAATTTTCAACAAGTCTTTAAGCGGATACTTTTGCCTTAATTCAGAGATTATTTCTGATTTTTGCCGTTCTTTCGCTCTTCCGCAAGAACTAAGGCACTCAGTTTTTTTAAGTATTCTATCTCCATACGAAGACGCTGGTTTTCGGCAATTAAATCTTCTTCAACCTTTTTATCCAGCTTTGGTGGTCTGCCTCTCCTTGCACCGTCGGTACAAGCTCTGCCTCGTCTTTCTTTCATAAGACCTTCGGCTCCTTCTTCCAAGTATATGCGTTCCCACCTATGAAGAACGGAAATTGCCGATGATTCAGAAACTCCACCCAACATATATTTCCTTACTGTTTCGCCATAACTCAAATGGTGTTCTCGCATATCCATTATAACACCCATTTTAAATTCTGCACTATATTTTTTGTTTATTCTTCTTGTTTTTTCCATAAAAATATGCACCTCCAAAAGTGTCTAACTTTTGGGGTGCATATCAAAAGCAGTCTCTTGATTTTTTTACCTATTTTTTTATTGCAATATGTGGGCATAGTAAAAATAGGTGAAACAAATGAAAATAATCAATAAATCAATAAAGGCAATATTTACACTTTGCCTTGTGGGTTCCATTGCCGTTTTTGCGGCGCTTTTTTTACTGCGCTTTAAATTAGATACCAACTATAAAGTCGGCATAGGCGAAACCCTTAAAATTAACACAAAACTGCCCGTAACCGCCGAAACCGTTGACAGTAAAAAAGTAGGGGAGAGTTATAAGGCAGACTTAAAACTTTTCGGTGTTATTCCTTATTCTTCTGTGGATGTTCAGGTGGTTGACGAAAACTATGTTGAGGTGCTCGGCACACCTTTTGGTATGAAGATTTATACCGAGGGTGTTTTGGTGGTAGATACAACCGATATTTCAACCGATTCTGGAAAGATAAACCCCGCACAAAAGGCAGGGTTAAAGGTCGGCGATTATGTCATTTCGGTTGATAAGGTAAAAATAACCTGTAATGAAGATTTGTCCGATATTGTCGAAAGGTCTGGCGGTAAAGAACTGTCCTTTTTAATAAAGCGGGACGGCAAAAAAATGACACTTAAAATAAAACCGGTACTTGAAAAGCAGGATAAGGTTTACCGCTTGGGTGTCTGGGTAAGGGATAGCAGCGCAGGGGTGGGAACACTTACATTTTATAACCCTGCAAAAAATATTCTTTGCGGTCTCGGTCACGGAATATGTGATACCGATACCGACGAAATGTTAAATGTCGATTCGGGGCAGATGGTCACGGCGGAAATAATCTCGGTAAAAAAAGGCAAAACGGGTGAGCCGGGCGAGTTGCAGGGAAGATTTAAAAACGAGATTCTCGGTAATATAGATTTGAATGACGAAATCGGGGTTTACGGCGAAAGTAAAGTCGAAATTCCGACGGATAATCTCGTGCAGGTCGCACATAAGCAGGAAATTAAGGAGGGTGCGGCGCAGATTTTGTGTACCGTGTCGGGCGAAAAACCACGGCTTTATTCCTGCACGGTAAAATTCCATACAAAGGGAATTTTGCAAAAAGAGCATAACCTGACCGTAACCGTAACCGACGGCAATTTAATAGAAGAAACCGGCGGAATAGTGCAGGGTATGAGTGGCTCACCATTAATACAGAACGGTAAGCTGATTGGCGCCATTACCCATGTCCTCGTCGACGACCCCA
>JAZLFY010000272.1:0-1331 GCA_045616025.1 Acutalibacteraceae bacterium
ATTTTGTCGCTTTTTCAACGAAATAAATCCCTTACGGAATTTGTGAAATATCCTATGGTTGTGAAATACCTGCGGGCGTGGGTGGATTTATTTCATTTCACGTTCGGTTGAAAACCGAATGTTTCACAATTTACAATAGTAAATTATTTCACATTTGCCGTAAGGCAAATATTTCATTATAATAATGCGCTTAAATAAAAATTATCCTTTTATGCAAAAAAGCACTTGGCAATTGCCAAGTGCTTTTTCAATTTAAGAAAATAAATAATTGCTATATTTATATTTCTTTATCCCCTGAATCAAATATGCCGTTATCTGTATTTCCGCTTTTGTTCAGCTTCTTGAAGTTACCGTATATTTCACTTACCTGGTCTGCCGTTGCAAATGTGCCCGGGTACTTTTGCAAAATTTCGTAAAGCAGATTTATCTGTCCGTTATTGACAACACAAATAAGTGTGTTTGTTTTCTTGTGGGAGTATGCCCCTTCCGAGTCGATTATGGTGGCGGAGTGATGTAGTATTCTTATAATATCGTTGGCAATTTCTTCGCCGTGACTTGTAACGATTATAAAGCGCATAGCACTTTTGCCCGAGCGAAGTGCCCTATCGGCTATGGTGGTTGATGCGAAACTGTAAACTATTGAAAGAAAAACTGGCTCAATATTATAACCGTAAACAACAAAGCTTAAAAGTGCTACGGCGGAATTTATGATAAAAGAAATATAAAAGACAGATTTACGGGGATGTTTTGAGTGAACGATTGCCGAAACAAAATCAGTACCGCCCGTATAGGCGCCCATACGCATAATCACGGTGTAAATGCAACCCATTACAATACCGGCTATAAGTGGTCCGAGTATTCTGCTTGTACCGTTTTCGGTAAAATATTCGATAGCTGATGTATCGAACTTTCCGAGCAGTATAAGTCCAACCGAAAAGACACCGACATACACCATACTGCGAATTGCAAGTGATTTACTTACCTTGAAATAAGTAACAATTGCAAGCGGAATATTGATAAGTACACTTAAATATCCGATGTTGATACCGAAAACCTTTTGGATAATAATGCAAATACCGTTTATTCCCGACGGTGCAAAGGAATTCGGCAACACCAAAACCGTGTAACTTAGCGCAGCAACAACCGCCGCCAAAACAATGGTGGCATACGACATTACTTTTCTGAATTTCATATATTTCCTCCGACAAATAAATTGACTATACAATTATATCACCGAAAAATTTTAAAATCAATTAAATACAAAATAATTTCTAATGAATTTTTGCTAAAAAATGAGGACAGAAATATTCTGTCCTCATTTTGTTAATTAT
>JAZLFY010000273.1:0-7489 GCA_045616025.1 Acutalibacteraceae bacterium
GTAAGATAATAATAACCCGCATTGGTCGGTAAAGACGTAGCATCCGTCCAAGGCTCAAAGACAACCTCATCACAGGAAATATGAGTGCCTATTCCCTTTGCATTATCACCGCATATACAATGCTTATGAACTTCGGGGGTAATTCCCGTTAAATCAAATTTAACAAGTCCCTGATAGCCAAGCGGTATATATACAGAATTATCTGTTATTTCGGCATAATCGGGGTTGCCGGTTACACTGATTTCCTTTAGGAGTACAGGATGGGTTACATCGGTTATATCATAGAAATAAATATATCCGTAAACTCTGTCGGTAAGAACAAGAATATTATCTTTTACGGTTGGTTTGCCGCATCTTGTATATCCGTCGGAATTGCTTCCGAGAGAAGCCGTTGTTTTATAAGAAATTGACTGATTGCTTCCGCTTCCGAGTTCATAAGTTCTTAAGTTTGAACCAGAGCAGTAGATGCCGCCGTTTCCGTATTCAACAACACCGCTTCTGAAATTCGCCGCAGTTGCAGAATACTGAACTTTAAGCGTGGGAACATCTTTTTCATCGTTTTCGCCGCAATCGTACCAATATTCCTTGGTTGAAGAACCGCCCCAACAACCTAAATATCTTCCACCGCCCATAGAGCCGGTATTTCTGTGATAAAGTTGTGAGCTTAAACTGATTTTTGTGATTTGAGTACGGGTATTAAGGTTTACAAGTTCCGCCCCCGTTGAACTTGATGTAAGCATTGCGAATTTTGCGGTTGTTGAAAGCGTAACATCACGGACATGACCAAGAGCCGAAACATATTCCCACTTTTTCGTGAGATTTGATCCGTCAATATCGTAAGCCACAAGTCCGTCATTACCCATTGCCGCATAAAGCACACCGTTTTTAACCTTTAAGCCGTAGCAAATACCGAGCGATGTGGGACAATCAATGTTATTTAATACATTAAGGTCTTTATCGAGAACGAAAATGCCTTCGTACCCGGCGGCAACAAATACCTTGTCGCCGTAAACGGTGCTGGTATAAATCTGACCGTCGGTCTTAAATTCTTTGAAGTTCACAAGACCGGTAGAGTCAAATTCATAATAATCTTTACCCTGCGGATTAAGTTCTGCCTCACCCGTCAAGTTTACATTTTGATAAAGATAATCGGCATTATTATATATGTGCATATCACTGTAAGCGCCTGCAAGATACATAGTACCGTCGCTTACCGTAACCGCACCGATTGGGCTTCTCGCCTCTTTAGTGTAGTCGTAAGGGAATATTTTTGTTCTTGAAACATTGGTAACTTCCGAAGCGTTCGGGTCAAATGTTATCGGAACTTCAATATGTGCTATACGAACGGGTGCCTGCGGATTTGTTGCATCGTAAACAAACACACCGTTATATGTATTAACAACATAAACATATACTCTGCCGTTCTTTACCGACACTTCAAGAGACCAATAGTCGTTATTAAGGAAATAATATCTGCCGTCAAGTTTAGTAACCGACAAACGGACGGGTGCAGACGGATCTGTTACATCGAAAATTTCAAGTCCGTTGCCCTGACCTAATTTAAGGTTTGTAAGCGGATCGGTATAACCGACAGATGAATCTATGTTCTGACCGGTTGAAGCATACAAATATTTTTTATCTCCAACCTGGGCAACACTTACACCGTCGCCCTTGCCGTTAAGACCCACACGACCTATCAATACCGGAGCATTGGGGTTTGATACATCATACATATCAACCCTGCAATCACCCCAAAGACCGCAGTAAAGTATGCCGTCTATATATCTGCAACTTTGTGCTTCACCCGTAGGAATATTGGCTATGTTTTTAGGTGCAAGCGGATTAGAAATATCAACCACTTGTACACCGTACTGACGGTTGCCTATAAATGCATAATTGCCGTCAATATCAATTCCGTTTCCAAATTCAATACTATTGTAAATTGTGGCAATGAACGGATTTGATTTATCCTGAATATCAACAACATAAACACCGTTTTCACGGGAGGTTACAAAAGCATATTTACCGTCATTTGTAAGATAAACCTGTCTTGCACTTGCCCCGATACCCGTAACCGTGCCGGTAACTACCGGTTTAGTCGGATCGGAAACATCGGTAACGGAAAGTTTATCGCTTCCTATCGAAACAATATAATTTCCGTATTTGGCAAGGTCTTTACAAGGACCGGCACCCGTAAGCGAAGAATCCTCAAGAGCGACATATTCGTATTCTTCCAAAAGGTGCAAACCGCTGTGTTCACTAAGTTCCGTAAACAGTTTACCCTTATAATTTGTAAACTCAGCTTCGGTAATAAGGACAGATTCGTCCCCTGCCGAAAGCGAAATTGATGCAAGTGAATCTGCGGCAACGGGAATTTCAAGCCGTGACCACTGAACGGGAATAAAGTATTCCTGTGAAACATTTCCAATTTTAACCGTAAGCGGTACAGATTTGGTTTCATTTTTAAGAACGAAAGAAAATACAAGTGAATCGCCGTTTACTACATTAGCAAGTTCTGACGAAGTAAAGGAATAACTTTTTGTTCCGGTAATTATTTTGGCGGTAACATCTTTATCTTCATAAGATTTAACTGTTTTTTCACTTGCAGAAATTCCGCCGAAGAAATCAACCGTTTCGTCTTTTTCGTATTCTTCGTCACCTAAAACGGTCTTTTTGTACGAAAGGTCGGATATGGGAGTGCTGCCGTAATCTATAACTTCAAAACAAGCAAGGTCCATAACCGCAACCTGATAGCCGACACGCAGATTAACTTTATAATAATCGGATGCCCCGGCAGAAATCGGGATATAGAATTCAGTCCACTTATCGCCGACAGTTTCGACATTGAATTTCGGGGTGCTGCTTTCATCACCGTATATTGCAAGGGTGAATTTTGCTTGTTCAATGTTTGAACGGATTATAAGATGGAACATCAATGAATCGCCTGAAACAACGCTGTCTTTTAAACCGTATGTACCGTTTTTATCATAATAATTAAGTTGACGGGAACTCGGAGATAAATTGCCATTATCGTTATATACTATTGTTTTTACATCAATAGATTCATATTTCTTATATTTCTTTAAGGTTGAGCCGCTTTCATATTTTGTAAGCTGCATATCGGTATTGGTTGAGGTGTTGCGAGTGGCATTTTCATAAAAAGAATCCCACGAAACTACGGTTTTTTCCATTTCATATTCACTGTCCCCTAAAACAGTTTTGGTATTCGGCAGATCCGAAACAGATACACTTTGTCCGTAATTGTAAAGTTCGAAAAATGCAATATCCATTGTTTGTAATTGCTGACCTAAAGCGAAATTTATTTTGTAAACATCCTGATAAGCCGTAGCCGGAACAAAGAATTCGGTCCATTTTTCGCTTACCGTTTCGTCACCTGTTACCGCCTTATACTTAGCACCGTAAAGCGCAAGACGGAATTTAACCGTATTTTCACTGTTGGGATTTGTTCGGCAAATAAAACGAAAGAGAACAACATCGTTTTCTTTTACAAGCCCATTAAAGCCGAAATACGGAGTTTTATCGTCGTAAAAATTAATCATTCTGCTCGAAATGCTTATCGGGTCTGCAACATTTAAAACGTTTGCCGAAACATACGAGCGATAATCTTTAAGCCCCGTACCTTTAGATATTTTTGAGACTGTGGCGTTAGTGGAGCCGTTTGATTTGGATTTAGTGTAAAAGGTATCCCAATCAACAACCTTTGTGCCGCCTGCCGGCACATCAGTACGAGTGTCGGTTTCAGCAATTGCAAATGTAGGCATTGCACCGACAACAAGTGCGAGAGTCAAGAAAAACGCAAATAATTTTCTGGTAATTTTTTTCATACTGTTTCCCCCTGTGTTTTTTGTTGCTTTTGTACTATTTACTGTATTATAACATAAAAACTTTTGATTATTATTGCAAATAGCGTCAAAAAAGTGCAATATTTTATACCTACACATTGCAAATCGTATCATATGTTGCAAAAAATCCCGTCCGTCTTAACAGACGAACGGGATAAAACATTTTTATTTACGGTTAAATATTATTTGCCGTAAAGTTCAACAAGTTTTTCAAGGTGAGCACGGCGTGCTTTTGCGGTTTCTGCCGCTTTATCAAAGAGTGCATCTGCGCGCTCGGGGAATTCACGGGTAAGACGGTTATAACGCGCTTCGCCCAAAATGAATTCTTTGTAATCGGCGGTTGCCGGTTTGCTGTCGAGCGAGAAGGGATTTTTGCCCTCTGCTTTAAGGGCAGGATTATAACGGAACAAATCCCAGTAACCGCAGTCAACGGCCTTCTTCATTTCTGCCTGACAATTTACCATGCCGCCCTTAATGGAGTGCATTTCGCAAGGAGCGTATCCGATAATGAGTGACGGACCGTCGTATGCTTCTGCTTCCTTAATTGCTTTAAGGGTTTGATTTTGGTCAGCACCCATAGCAATTTGAGCAACATAGATATAACCGTAAGACATTGCGATTTCCGCAAGACTCTTCTTGGCAATTGCTTTACCTGCTGCGGCAAACTGTGCAACCTGTCCGATATTGGATGCTTTTGATGCCTGACCGCCGGTGTTAGAGTAAACTTCGGTATCGAATACCATAATGTTTACATTTTTGCCGGATGCCAAAACATGGTCAACACCGCCGAAGCCGATATCGTATGCCCAACCGTCGCCACCGAAAATCCAAACAGATTTCTTGGAGAGGTATTCGGCATTATTAACAACATCTTTGCAGTTATCACAATTTGCGCCTGCTGCCTTAATTGCGGCAACAAGTTTATCGGAAGCCGCAGTATTCTTTTCGCCGTCATTAACGGTTTCAAGATATTCGTTGGCAGCCGCCTTAACAGCAGCGTCTTTTGAAACTTCGGCAATTTCTTTAACTTCGTCAATAAGACGGTTTCTGATGGCTTCCTGACCTAAATACATACCAAGACCGTGTTCTGCGTTGTCTTCAAACAAAGAGTTTGCCCAAGCAGGACCTTGACCTTTAGCATTTACGGTATACGGTGATGTTGCAGCCGGACCGCCCCAAATGGACGAACAACCGGTAGCATTTGAAATGTACATTCTGTCACCGAAAAGTTGAGTGATAAGGCGTGCATAAGAAGTTTCCCCACATCCTGCGCAAGAGCCGGAGAATTCAAGAAGCGGTTTCTTGAACTGTGAAGAAATTACATTTGCATCGCTTGCAACACCTGCTTTTTCGGTTACATTTGCTACGCAGTAATCAAATATCTTTTGTTCTTCAAGTTGAGATTCCTGAGAAACCATGGTAAGAGATTTGCTCGGGCAGACACCTACGCAGACACCACAACCCATACAGTCAAGCGGAGAAACGGTAAGTGCGAACTGATAACCTGCATTTTGAACGAGTTTTGCTTTGTCGGCAAAACGGATATTTGAAGGAGCGTTCTTTGCCTCTTCTTCAGAGAGAGCATACGGACGGATGGTTGCATGGGGGCAAACGAAAGCGCACTTGTTACAAGCAACGCAGGTTTCGTTGTTCCAAGCAGGTACCATAACGGCAACACCGCGTTTTTCAAATGCGGAAGCGCCCTGCTCAAAGGTACCGTCTGCATGCGGAACGAAAGCGGAAACCGGAACATCATAACCGTTCATAAGACCAACGGGTTTCATGATGCTGTCAACCATCTTTTCAAGTTTAGAGCCGTCTTCTTTGCCTGCCACACCGTTTTCGTCGGTAGCATTTGCCCAAGAAGCAGGAACATCAACCTTAACAAAAGCGGTTGCGCCGGCATCAATGGCTTTCCAGTTCATTTCAACAATGTCCATACCCTTTTTAGCGTATGATGCTTCTGCTTTTTCCTTCATATATTTAATAGCATCTTGTGCAGGAAGAACCTTTGCAAGTGCAAAGAAAGCAGACTGCAAAATGGTGTTGGTGCGTTTGCCCATACCGATTTGAGCCGCAAGGTCAATAGCATTAACGGTGTAAAGCTGAACATTATTTTTAGCAATATAACGCTTTGCTTCTGCCGGCATATGCTTATCAAGTTCTTCGGCACTCCACTGGCAGTTTACAAGGAATACACCGCCGGGTTTAACATCGTTAACCATTTTATAGCCCTTAATTACATAAGAGGGATTATGGCAAGCAACGAAGTCTGCCTTATTGATATAGTAAGGACTCTTAATGGGCTTATCGCCGAAACGCAAGTGAGAAACGGTGATACCACCGGTTTTCTTGGAGTCATATTGGAAGTATGCCTGAACATATTTATCGGTGTGGTCACCGATAATCTTAATGGAGTTCTTGTTTGCACCAACGGTACCGTCACCGCCAAGTCCCCAGAATTTGCACTCGATTGTGCCTTCGGCAGCGGTGTTCGGTGCTTCTTCTTCCTTAAGTGAAAGGTTGGTTACATCATCGTTAATACCAATGGTGAACTGTGCTTTCGGAGCATCCTTGCCAAGTTCTTTATAAACTGCGAAAATGCTTGACGGAGGAGTATCTTTTGAACCAAGACCGTATCTGCCGCCGATAACGGTATCAACCTTTCTGCCCTGCTGAGCCAAAGCACTGATAACATCCATATATAGCGGTTCACCCAAAGAGCCGGGTTCTTTTGTTCTGTCAAGAACTGCGATTTTCTTAACGCTTGCGGGAAGTGCTTCAACAAGTTTGTCGGCACAGAAAGGACGGTAAAGGCGAACTTTTACAAGACCTACCTTCTCGCCTGCCGCGGTAAGATAATCAATTACTTCTTCTGCAACGTCACAAATTGAGCCCATTGCAATAATAACACGCTCTGCATCGGGAGCGCCGTAATAGTTAAAGAGTTTATATTCCGTACCGAGTTTGGCATTAACCTTGTCCATATATTCTTCAACAATTGCGGGAAGTGCAGTGTAGTATTCGTTGCAAGCTTCTCTGTGCTGGAAGAAGATATCGTCATTTTCGTGTGAACCGCGCATTACCGGACGTTCCGGATTAAGCGCACGCTTGCGGAATGCTTCAACGGCATCCATATCGCACATTTCTTTAAGGTCTTCATAATCCCAAACCTGAATTTTCTGTATTTCGTGAGAAGTACGGAAACCGTCAAAGAAGTTGATAAACGGAACTCTGCCCTTAATTGCGGAAAGGTGCGCAACTGCACCGAGGTCCATAACTTCCTGAGTGTTGGTTTCTGCAAGCATTGCAAAACCGGTTTGACGGCATGCATAAACATCCGAGTGATCACCGAAAATGTTAAGTGCATGACTTGCAACACAACGTGCTGAAACATGGAAAACGGCAGGCAATAATTCGCCGGCAATTTTGTACATGTTCGGAATCATAAGTAAAAGTCCCTGTGACGCAGTAAAGGTGGTGGTAAGCGCACCTGCCGCCAAAGAACCGTGAACAGTACCGGAAGCACCTGCTTCGGACTGCATTTCGACAACGTTTACGCGTGTGCCGAAAATATTTTTGAGTCCCTGAGCAGACCATTGGTCAACATAGTCGGCCATAGGACT
>JAZLFY010000274.1:0-1977 GCA_045616025.1 Acutalibacteraceae bacterium
CGGACTTCGTTTCCAACCTAATGTAACCGACAGTATTATTAAATTTTTAGGTTTCGAACAGACATTTAAAAACAGTCTTACGGGACTTCCCATGGGCGGTGCAAAGGGCGGCTCGGACTTTGATCCGGCAGGCAAATCAGATGCGGAAATTATGCGTTTCTGCCAGAGTTTTATGACCGAACTTTACCGCTATATCGGACCGGATGTTGACGTTCCGGCAGGTGATATGGGTGTCGGCGCCCGTGAAATCGGTTATTTATTCGGTCAGTATCGCCGTCTTAAAGCAAACTATGAAAACGGTGTTATTACCGGTAAGGGACTTTCCTACGGCGGCTCACTCATCCGTCCGGAAGCAACCGGTTTCGGTGCAATTTACTATTTGCAGGAAGTATTAAAACACGAAAACGATAAAATCGAAGGCAAGAAAATTGCCGTTTCGGGTTACGGTAATGTTGCTTGGGGCATTATGAAAAAAGCGGCTCAACTCGGTGCAAAGGTTACCTATTTTGCAGGACCGGACGGTTATGTACACGATGAAGACGGTGTTAATACCGAAGAAAAACTCAACTTTATTCTTGAAATGCGTCAAAAAGACCCCACCAAGTGCAAACCCTATGCCGACAAGTTCGGTTGCGAATTTGTACCGAACACAAAATGCTGGGGCGTAAAAGATGTTGATGTTTATATGCCGAGTGCGGTACAAAACGATGTTGACATCAACTGGGCAAAGAAAATTGCCGAATCGGGTGTTAAGTATTATATCGAAGTTGCAAATATGCCTTCCACCAACGAAGCACTGGAATATCTCTGCTCACAGAAACACATTATTGTTGCTCCGTCAAAGGCGGTTAATGCCGGCGGTGTAGGTGTTTCGGGACTTGAAATGTCACAAAACTCCGAACGTCTTTCCTGGACTGCCGAAGAGGTTGACCAAAAACTTAAACAAATGATGGTTAACATCCACAATGCTTCGGCTGCTGCCGCAGAAGAATACGGTCTGGGCTATAACCTCGTTGCAGGTGCAAATATTGCCGGTTTCCAAAAGGTTGCCGATGCAATGTTGGCGCAGGGAATATAGTCTTGCATATATAATTTAATAGTGTTATAATAGGGAGTATCTAAAAGGGATACTCCCTATTTTTTATAAAAGAGGCGTTTTTGGTGGACATTAAATTAAGTGAATTTGAATTGACGCGAAAAAGATTGGAAAATACAATCTATAAAACAGACATTGAAAAATCGAACACATTTTCAATGCTTTGTGACACCGAAATATATTTAAAACCCGAAAATTTTCAAAAGACCGGCTCTTTTAAAATACGCGGTGCACTTAACAAGATTTCCAAACTTGCCGAAGAGGGAAAAAACAAAAGCGTTATCGCTTCTTCTGCGGGTAATCATGCGCAGGGTGTTGCATGCGCCGCCAAAAAATACGGCATGGAAGCTACCGTTGTTATGCCTGCCGAAGCATCTATTGCAAAGGTAGAGGCAACCGAAAGTTACGGTGCAAATGTTGTTCTTTACGGAAACGATTATGATATGGCGTACGAAAAGGCAACGGAAATATGCAAAGAAACCGGTGCGGAGTTTATTCACCCTTATAATGATATTGATGTTATAACGGGGCAGGGCACGGTTGGGCTTGAAATTCTTGAAGATATGCCCGACACCGATGTAATAATCGTTCCGGCAGGCGGTGGCGGTTTTTTAGCAGGTGTTGCCTGTGCGGTTAAACAGAAAAACCCTGATGTTGCGGTTTACGGTGTTCAGGCGGCAGGTGCCGATGCAGTAGCGCAAAGTTTCAAAGCAAAAAGAAAGATGACAACCGAAAAAGCCGAAACGGTTGCGGACGGTATTGCCGTAAAAAACCCCGGTGATATTACGGTTGAACTTATAAACAAATATGCCGACGGTGTATTTACCGTTACCGATTTTGAAATATACAATGCGGTACTTTTATTGCTTGAGCGCTCAAAG
>JAZLFY010000275.1:0-1272 GCA_045616025.1 Acutalibacteraceae bacterium
CGACATGGCTACGATCAGACTTAATCCGGAATGCCTTTTCAAGTGCTACGGGGTCCATATTGCAGGTATCCCTTTCGGTGTCGATAAACACCGGAACGCCGCCCTCGTAAACCACGGGGTTTACGGTGGCATCAAAGGTCATATCCGAACAGAAAACACGGTGGTTAAAAAGCGCACCTTTTCCGATTTCGCTTTTTCCGTAAAGCCGTTCACCCGCAAGTTTCATTGCAAGGTGAAGCGAAGCCGTACCGGCGGAAAGCGCAACGGCATATTTAACGCCGACCTTTTTTGCTATCTGCTTTTCAACCTCGTTGATGTTTTCACCTACGGTGGACATCCAGTTGGTTTCGTATGCTTCGTTTACATACTTTATTTCTTCGCCGTGCATAGTCGGGGAAGAAAGCCACAGTTTTTGTTCAAATTTTTTAATATCCATAATTATCTGCCTTCTGTTTTATTAAAAATCTTTTAATTGTTTACCGGGTGAAATGTGGTAACAATATTTTCGGTCAGTTTGTAAATACCCTTTTCGTCACCGTTGTATGACACTTCCATAAGTGTTTGCAAATCGTTTAAGAACTTATCGGTATCAAAGGGAATTGGGCAACCGATGTGAATAAGGTTGTTCGGTGTTTTGCCCATATTTTCTTCGTCCATAAGTTTTTCCTCATAAAGTTTTTCGCCGGGGCGCAAACCCGAATAGGTAATTTTAACATCAATATCGGGGCGCAAACCCGAAAGTTTTATAAGGTTTCTTGCAAGGGTGTCAATCTTTACGGGTGAGCCCATATCAAGTACGAATATTTCGCCGCCCTTTGCATAAGTGCCTGCCTGCAAAACAAGGGAAGCCGCCTCGGGTATTGTCATAAAGTATCTTATAATGTCGGGGTGGGTTACGGTTACGGGGCCACCCTTTGCAATCTGTTCTTTAAAACGGGGCACAACCGAACCGTTACTGCCAAGCACATTACCGAAGCGTACCGCAACAAATTCGGTTTTGGGATAATCGGTATTTTTACTTATACCGTCCATATTGCCGTCGGTATCTTCACTATGGGCATAAAGACGGGGCAGGGTAAAGGCTTGTCCGTTCTTAATTTTGCGGTCAAAGGACTGAATAACCATTTCGCAAATGCGCTTTGAAGCACCCATAATGTTGGTCGGGTTTACCGCCTTGTCGGTAGAAATAAGTACAAACCGTTTTGTGCCGTGCATCATCGCCGCATAGGCGGTCTTGTATGTACCTATTGCATTGTTCTTTATTGACTCGCA
>JAZLFY010000276.1:0-4480 GCA_045616025.1 Acutalibacteraceae bacterium
TGAAAATGTTTTTAACCCGTTTGGGCTTTAATTCAAAAGCGGTTGTTACGGGCGATATAACACAAATTGATTTGCCGACCGGCAAAACATCGGGGCTTAAAGAAGCAGTAAAAATTCTTAAAGGAATTGACGACATTGCCGTAATTAATTTAACCGGCAAAGATGTTGTCCGTCACCGTCTTGTTCAGGAAATAATCAATGCTTACGAAAAGAGTGGTAATAATGCCCGTTAAGGTGAATTTTCTAAATAATCAGTCAGTTTTTAATATTGATAATGATGTTAAAAAACTTGTTAAAACGGCTTGCAAAGAAACACTTAAATTTGAAGATTTCAAATATGATGCCGAAATCAATGTCACTTTTGTAGACGATAGTCAGATTAAAGAAATAGACGCCGAATACAGAAACATAGATAATTCAACCGATGTTTTGTCTTTTCCGTTATCCGAAAACGGCGAATATGATTTTAACCCCGAAAACAACTGCGCAATGCTTGGTGATGTTGTAATTTCAACCGAACATGCGCTTTCTCAAGGTGAAAAATTCGGTCACGGAACAGACCGTGAAATTGCATTTTTAACTGTTCATTCGGTTTTGCATTTGCTTGGCTATGACCACGTTAATAACGAAACAGAAGAAAAGATTATGAGAAACAAACAAACAGAAATTTTAAATAAAATGGGACTTTCGGTAAAATAGGTGAATTTATGAAACAAAAATCGGCTTTTATTGCAATAATCGGCAGAGCAAATGTCGGGAAATCGTCTTTACTTAATAAAATAATCGGTCAAAAAATCGCCATAGTTTCGGACAAGCCGCAAACAACACGCACAAGAATTATGGGCGTATTAACCAAAGCGGAAACACAACTTGTATTTATTGATACACCGGGTTTTCATAAACCACGTAATCTTTTGGGCGATAATATGATTAAGGCGGTAAATTCGGGACTTAGTGATGTTGACGGTACGGTACTTGTTATTGATGCTTGCCCTGATTTTAAATATGATTTTAAAAATCTCCCTGCCGCTGAAAAGGCACTTCTTGAAACAGTCAGCAAAAGAAATATACCTTGTGTTCTTGCCATCAATAAAATTGATTTACTTAAAAATAAAGACGAATTATTATCAATTATTTCGGCATACAGTAACGAATATTCTTTTTCATCGGTTATTCCCATTAGTGCCAAAACCGGTGACGGAGTTGATTTACTTTTAGAGGAAATTATGCTTTTTTCCAAAGAATCGCCTCATTTTTTCTCTGACGAAGATTATACCGACCAACCCGACAGAGTTATGGTGTCTGAAATAATAAGGGAAAAATTACTTCGTTCACTTTCTAAAGAGGTACCGCACGGAATTGCCGTTGATATTGAAAAGTTTTATGAAAGCGATATGAAATCGGGCGAGCCGCTACTTAATGTTGAAGCGGTCATATACTGCGAAAAATCTACTCATAAAGGCATTATTATCGGCAAAGAAGGTAAAATGCTTAAGAAGATAGGAACGCTTGCACGAAAAGATTTGGAAGAGTTTTTCGGTATACAGGCATCTGTTAAACTTTGGGTGAAGGTTAAAGAAGATTGGCGAAACCGTCAAGGTCTTATACATACTTTCGGACTTGACGATAATAACTGATAAAACTTAAATTTTTGTTCATAATAATAACGGTGATTGTTATGGACAGCAAAGAATTATGGAACAATTTTGTAAAATCAGGAAAAATTGAAGATTATATAAAATATAAAAACAGTAAAAAAGGGGATGACTTCGCTGAACATAACGACCGATGCGCTTGTGATAAAGGAAACGAGTATAAAGGATAATGACCGTCTTGTTTCTCTTATGACCAAAGATTTGGGAATAATCAATGCCTTTGCAACGGGTGCTAAAAGTATTAAAAGTAAGCGGGGAAGTGCAACCGGTTTACTGTCCTATTCAAATTTCACTTTAAATAAAAAAGGTGATACATACAGAGTTACAGAAGCGGTTGCAAACCGTGTCTTTTTCGGTGCAGGAAGCGATATAATAACCCTTTCGTTATCACAGTATTTTTGTGAACTTGCTTATAATTTATATCCGCAAGACACATCTTCAAATGAATTTTTCCGTCTGATTTTAAATTCACTTCACTTTTTAACCGAAAAGAAAATGAATTATAATTTAATTAAAGCAATTACCGAACTTCGTATTGCCGTTCTTTCAGGTTATACGCCCGATTTGGTCGCTTGTAATACATGCGGTAAATTTGAAGACGATGTAATGTTTTTTGATTATAAAAACGGCAGCGTTTACTGTAATGACTGCAACGCTTCTGATAGTAATATTAAAATTTCACTTGATATAGTAAAAGCGTTAAGGCATATTGTTTTTTCTGATTTTTCTAATATTTACTCCTTTGAATTAAGCGATAAAAATGCTGCTATATTATCGGAAACAACAGAAAAATATATTATTTATCAAAACGAACGGAGTTTCAAAACATTAGATTTTTATAATTCAATTAAAGGTGCAATATGACAAATAAAAACTACAAAACACTCGAACTTGACCGCGTCCTGCAACTTTTAAGTGATGAAGCGGTGCTTGATAAAACAAAAGCAAGTGTGCTTAAAATCACGCCGTCAAATTCGCTTAATAAAGTTAATAAATTACAAAAAGAAACCGCATCGGCTTTTTCTCTGTTGGCAAAATATTCCTCTCCGTCTTTCGGCAGCGTGAACGGTATAGAGGATATTCTGAAAAAATCCGATATAGGTGCTGTTTTGTCGCCTACAGAGCTATTAGAAGTTTTATCGCTATTAAAAACAATTTCAAATTTAATAGTTTGGCGAAAAAATTTCCTCGAATTTGATAAAAGCGAAATTGATTATCTGTTTCAAACTTTAACCCCAAATAAATTTTTAGAAGAAAAAATCAAAAAGACGGTTAAATCACCTGAAGAAATATATGATAGCGCATCAAACGAACTTTATGATATAAGGCGGAAAATATCTTCGAAATCCGTAAAAGTGCGTGATTCCCTTGAAAAAACCGTTAAAGGCCCGCTTTCAAAATATTTGCAGGAAACCGTTATCACACAAAGAGACGGCAGATTTGTTGTGCCCGTACGTCTTGAATATAAATCGGAAGTTAAAGGAATTGTTCACGATACCTCTTCAAGCGGTCAAACATTGTTTGTTGAGCCGGAAAGTGTTGTTGAACTTAATAATGATATTCGTATTTTAAAGATTAAAGAAAAAGAAGAAATAAATAAAATTTTATCTGAACTTTCGGCTGATGTATCGGAATTTTCGGACAATATTCGCACTTCTTTTTTATGTATTTGCAGTCTTGATTTGATTTTTGCAAAGGCAAAACTTGCTTATAAAATGGATGCAGTAACACCTAAAATTAATGAAAACGGTGTTGTAAATTTGATTAAAGCACGGCATCCGCTTATCGATAAAGAAAAGGTTGTTCCCATTGATATTAATTTAGGTATTGATTTCAGTACACTTGTGATAACCGGACCAAACACGGGCGGAAAAACCGTCGCCATTAAAACTCTAGGAATACTTACTTTAATGACCATGTGCGGTCTTATGATTCCGGCTGACGAAAATAGTGAAATTTCCGTATTTGAAAACATATTTTCCGATATTGGTGACGAGCAAAGTATAGAACAGTCGCTTTCCACATTTTCATCACATATGGTTAATATCATTGACATACTTAAAAGCTGCAATTCAAAATCACTTGTTTTGCTTGACGAATTATGCGCAGGTACTGACCCCGTCGAGGGTGCGGCTCTTGCCAAAGCAATACTTATAGAACTAAAAAACAAAAGTGTTAAAACACTTGTTACAACACATTATCCCGAACTTAAAATCTATGCGCTTGATACTGAAAATGTATCAAATGCAAGTTGTGAATTTGATGTTAAATCTTTAAAACCTACTTACAGATTAATAATAGGAACACCGGGCAAATCGAATGCTTTTGCAATTTCAAAAAGACTCGGGTTATCGGAAAACATAATAAATCTTGCAAACGAGCAGGTAAGTGAAGACGAAATGCGTTTTGAAAGGGTTGTATCCCGTCTTGAATATGCCCGTCAGGATGCCGACCGAAAGAGCAGGGAAGTATCTTCTATAAAAGAAGAACTTAAACGCGCCAAATCGGATATGGTTAAGTCAAAAGAAAAACTTAAAGAAGAGCAGGATAAAATTCTTGCCGACACTAAAAACAAAGCGGCGGATATTCTTGACAATGCCCGTTACCGTTCGGCAGAGTTACTTAATGAACTTGAAGAAATGAAGAAATCACTTACCGCGAAAAATGCGTCAGATACGGTTTCAAAGGCAAAATCACTTTATAAATCGGTTGTAGAGTCAATAGAAAACGAGTCTGACCCTGTTCAAAAGTTTGAAAAAGGTGAAAAATTAAAGACACTACCAAATGTTAATGATAATGTATATGTAACAAGCATCAATAAAGAT
>JAZLFY010000277.1:0-2748 GCA_045616025.1 Acutalibacteraceae bacterium
GGGCAGAAAAGAATGAAAATTTCACTTAATCACTTGAAAAATTATGTTGATATAAATGTTTCGACCGAAGAACTTTGCGATAAAATGATTATGGCGGGTTTTGAGGTTGAAAGCATAGAAAAGGCGGGCGAGGAAATAAAAAATGTCGTTGTCGGCAAAATTGAGGAACTTACCCCCCACGAAAACAGCGACCATTTGCAGATTTGCGGAATGAATGTCGGCAAAGGCGAAAACATACAGATAGTTACCGGCGCACAGAACATTAAGGTGGGTGATTTTGTTCCGACGGCGCTTGACAACAGTTATCTGCCTAACGGTGCACACATTGTTGCAGGTAAACTGCGCGGTGTGGACTCTTTCGGTATGCTTTGTTCGGGCGAGGAACTGGGACTGACCGAGGACGATTACGAGGGTGCTTCTGTCCACGGCATACTTATATTAAAAGGCGAGCCGGCCGTAGGTACCGATATGAAAGAGGTTTTAGGGCTTGACGATGTAATTATCGACTTTAAAATCACCGCAAACCGTCCCGACTGCAACTGCTTTTTGGGTGTTGCAAAGGAAGTATCGGTTGTTTTGGGCACAAAATTCACCGCCCCCGAAATATCCTATAAAACCGTCGGCGGCGATATTAACGATTATGTAAACATTAAGGTTGAAAACTTTGACCTTTGCCCCCGTTATATGGGCAGGGTTGTTAAAAACCTGCGCATAAAGGAAAGCCCCGACTGGATGAAAAAGGCAATTACCGCTTCGGGTATGCGCCCGATTAACAACATTGTTGACATTACAAACTTTGTAATGCTTGAAACGGGACAACCCATGCACGCCTTTAACTATAACGATTTAAGCGGCAAGCAGATAATTGTAAGAAATGCAAAGACGGGCGAAAAGATACAGACACTTGACGAAAAGGAATATACTCTGACCCCCGATATGCTGGTTATTGCCGACGGCGAAAAACCCTCCTGCCTTGCAGGTATTATGGGCGGCAGAGAAAGTGAAATTGAAAGCGACACAAAAGATTTGTTCCTTGAAAGTGCAAAGTTTAAAAGGGATAATGTCCGTCACACCGGCAGAGCGCTCGGTATCCGCACCGAAGCCAGCGGCAGATTTGAGCGCGGCGTTGATATTATAAATGTTGAATTTGCAATGGAAAGAGCGCTTTCTTTAATAAGCGAACTTGACGCAGGCGACATTGTAGACGGTGTTATCGACTGCAACAACGGTCTGCCGAAAGACAAGATTTTAAATGTTAAGGCAGAGGATATACTTGCCCTTTTGGGTGTTCAAATTCCGACCGGAAAAATGGTTGAAATTTTAAATTCGCTTGACCTTAAAACTACCGAAAAAGACGGTGTTTTGACCGTATTAGTACCCTCTATTCGTGACGATGTTGAGGGTAGAGCCGATTTGGCGGAAGAGGTTATGAGAATTTACGGTTATGACCACATTATCGGAACTAAAATGCGCGGCGAGGTCATCAGAGGCAATAAACTGCCCGAAAGAATTGCAAGCGACAACATAAAGGCGTTGCTTTGCGGCGAGGGATTTGACGAAATTACCACCTATTCCTTTATTTCTTCGGGTGCTATTGACACCTTAAATCTTGAAGAAAACGACCCCCGCAGAGCGCAGATAGAGATTATTAATCCTTTGGGTGACGAATACAGCCGTATGCGTACCCAACTTGTTACAAGTATGCTTACCGTACTTGCAACCAACATAAACCGCAAGAACGAAGCGGCAAGATTTTTTGAACAGAGCAAGCGCTTTATCGCAAAAAGTCTGCCACTTACCGAACAACCCGACGAAGTGCCGACCTTATGCCTTGGTATTTACGGCAAGGACGAAGATTTCTTCACCCTTAAAGGTGCGGTTGAAAGCATAATGCGGCTTATGGGCGCACACACCGAATATAAAAAGAGCAACGAGCCGTTCTTCCACCCCGGCAGACAGGCAGAGTGTTTGGCTAACAATATTCCTGCCGCCGTACTTGGTGAAATTCACCCGGCGGTTGCCGCAAAATACGGCATTGAAGAAAGGGTACTTGTTGCCGAAATTAAACTTGATGTTCTGTTTGCAATAAAGAAGCGCCCCGCAACCTTTAAACCGCTTCCGAAATTCCCTGCGGTTGAGCGTGACTATGCCCTTGTTTGCGACAGTTCTTTGCCGGTCGGCGACATTGAAAAGGCGCTAATCGGCGGCGGCGGACGGTTGCTTGAAAAAATTAAACTTTTCGATGTTTACGAGGGCTCGCAGATACCAAAGGGCAAAAAGAGTGTTGCTTACAGTATTTGGCTTCGCTCGGCTGAGGGTACACTTTCGGACGAAGAAATTGAGGGTGTAAACGCAAAAATTCTTAAAAATCTTGAAAAAATCGGCGTGGAACTGCGAAAATAACTTGATATTTTTTAAAATTCGTTATAAAATAAAATTACAAATAAATTGCGTGAGGTGGTAAATTATGACCGATAAAACACAAACATTTTCAATAGGTGACCAGACCGAGCAGGAAATCCGCAGAATTTTAACTGTTGTTTATGACTCGCTTAAAGAAAAGGGATACAACCCCATAAATCAGATTGTGGGATACATTTTGTCGGAAGACCCGACCTATATCACCACTCACAACAATGCCCGTAATTTGATAAGACGGATTGACCGTGATACCCTTTTGCAGTCACTTGTTAAATTTTATTTACAAGATTAAAATAATTGATAGCACAGTCTAACGGCCCCCTTGCC
>JAZLFY010000278.1:0-4639 GCA_045616025.1 Acutalibacteraceae bacterium
ACCGACAGAATCATTAAAACGCAAAGTAAAGTGCAAATTATTTTTTTCATAGTTCTCCCCCCGTAATCTATTTACTCAATTATATATTTTCCGTATAAAAAAGTAAATAAAAAGGTGAAAGATTTTTACTCTTTCACCTTAAATTTCACATATTCTTTTTTATGGTAAGCATATTCTTACCGTCTTTATATTCGTAGACAACATCGTCCATAGTCTTTTTTACCATAAATATTCCAAGACCGCCTATTGACCGTTCCTCTGCCGAAAGGGTGATGTCGGGGTCGTCCTTTTCAAGAGGATTATAGGGCATTCCGCCGTCAATGAATGTAATGTTAACCGCACTCGGATTATCGGTAAAATCAACCGATACGGTTGCATCGCCCGTATTCGGTGCATAAGCATAATAAGCAATATTGCTGAACAGTTCGTCTATTGCAACATTAATTTGAAGTTGCGCTTTCATTGGGCAGTCTGCCGACTCCAACTGTTCGTTTACAAAATCTGTAACGGCATCAATATTTTCAATCTTTGCTTCAAGCGTTATTTCTTTCATTTTTGTTCCTCCGGGAATTAATTAACATCCATTCAAACATTCTCTATTAGTTTATACCACAAAAAGCGAATAATGGCTACAAAAATTTTAAAAATTTTTTTATTTTTATTCAAAAATCTTTATTTCGAGCATTGAATTTATCTGCCTTGCCATACCGAAAAGGCTGTTATCGGAGGGCGCCGGAACGCTTATTTCACTAAAACAGTTGTCCATTAGCAGTCCGAACACCGACGAGCCGCCGCCGTCGTAACTAATAAGGCAGTCAATATCCTTTATAAGCATTTTTGCGATTTTTGAAACCTCAAAATAATCTGCGCCTGCCGACATATTGCTTCTGCCCGAAAAGACAAGGACAAAAAAGTCGCCGTCCTTTGTAACACCCAAAACGGTGCGGGGTTGTCTTTTTATTACATGTTGGTCGCTTTCCTGCGTCTGACACGAAAGAGGCGAATACCAACCCTCCCTTTCAAATTCCGAAAGGTCGTTTTCCAAAAGTAACGGCTTGCCGTTCTTTATAAGCCCTATTCCGCCGCCGTAGGCAGAGGAAATATTATTCCAGATTTCGGGTTTCATATTTTCGGGTGTGTCAATATCAATGGTAATTTCCTTTTCAAAATCGGTGCAGTAACCGTCCGCATCAAAGGAATTAAATGCCTTTAAATATTCCTTTGCATATTCGGTTGAAACGGACAAAACAACACCCATTGAGGGTAGCAAAACGCCGCCATTTCTTACCGCCGTTATCTTTTCGCCGACAATTATAATGTTAAATCTGTCCTGCCCGACTTCCAACACATAATCAAGCGATTTTCCGCCTGTATCTTTTGCCGAAAAAAGCGGCGTATAAACCGCAACATCACAGGGATTTTCGGGGTTGACATCATTATTTTTAAATGTGATTTTTTCGCCGCTACAGAGTGTAACCGAGCCGCCGCAGAGTGAAAAATCAAAGGCAGAAAAAGAGCCGTCCTTTAAAAATGCAACCGTCATTTTTTTATAAAGCGGAAATGTTTCGTGCTTTTTGCCCGATTTATCGTAAAATCTGTAATAATCAAGATAACCGGTTTCTTCAAAAATCTGTTCACGCAGACGGTCTTTTCGAAGTGAATTATAGTAAGACATAAGTCTGCCGGTCATAAAGAAAGAAAAGTTGGTAATAAAGTACTTTCCGTCCTTTTTTGAATTAAAATAAAATTCACGGGGCGAAACATTTTGTTTGTGCACATACACCGAAACGGGTGTACCTTTTTTTGCCAAAACGCCGTCAACCAAAACGGCATTTTGTTTGGCGGATGTATTCCAATCGGGTTTTATTTCTTCAAACGTATCAAGGTTGATATATGAGTGAATATACTCGCCGTTTTTTACGGTTTTAAGTGCATTTACAATATATTCTTCCCGTTTTTCTTTAAAATCGCCGCCCGAAAACTTAAAGGTGTTATTTATAACGGGCGGAATATGGTCTTCATATATATTATAAAAAAGTTCGGGGCAGAGTTTTTGAAGTCCCGTTATATCTTTTTTATAAATATCTTCGCCGTACTTTTCGCAGAGAAAAGACAAATGCAAAAAAGTCAGTTCACTTTTTTCGGTAAAGGGAACATATTTAATTATATTAAAGTTTTTCGGCACAAAAATAAGGTTAAAAACATTTTCGGTAAATGTGCCGCAAACCGCACAAGACGGCATACCGTTCGGGTTTACGAAAATTACCGAATCACAGTTTAAGTTGTGGGCTTGAAGCAGTGCATCGTTGCCGAAACCGATAAAACAAACCCTGTTTTCTTTTATATCTTCTTCAAGCGCCGCATCGTATTGAACACTTGATAAATCGGCGCAGGCGATACAGTTTTTAATTTTTAAATAGGTAGGATTATATCCGTCACCTATAATTTCTTTAAACTTTTCTTCGGTGGGAATTATGCCATAATCTCCGTCCGCCGCCAAAAGATAAATCTTTTTATCCTCTTTATATTTTTTCAAAAATTCAAGCAGGTCGGCGGTATGTAAATCTTCCGAAAGATAGAGTATTAAAACGGGTTTTTTAAGTGCCGATTTGCAAATTTCGCTTTGGTTAATTCCGCTTATTTTATGGGGCTTTTTTACGGTTTTATCAAAAAACAAGTCCTTATCAAAATATTCAAGCCGTCTTTTGTGAATAGTGTCGATAACACTGTCGATAGTGCCGGTTTCGACAATATTCCCCTCAAAAATCGCCTTTTCGGTATCGCTTAAATACTTTAAAACCGAACTTTCTTCCACCGCGTTATTATCCAACAGTTTTTGCACGGCAAAGTCCTTAAAGGCACAGCGCTTTTTTGATTTGCTTATAAAAATATTTCTGCTATGCAGTTTTGTAAGCAGAAGTGTTCCGCTTAAATTTTCCCGTTTAAATCCGCCGTCTTTATAATTACTGTCGGCTAAACTTAAATATTTAATAATGCTCACCCCAAAGTTTTGTTTAAAAAGATTATACCATATTATTTCAAAGTTTCAAGATATGCCGAACGACCGGTTTCGTAAAGGTTGTTGCCGAAACTGTCGATTATTACGGTAACGGGCAGATCTTCCACATAAAGCCGTCTTATTGCTTCGGCGCCCAAATCTTCATAGGCGATTATTTCGGACTTTTTGATGTGGTGGGAAAGTAATGCTCCGCAACCGCCGATAGCACCGAAATAAACCGCACCGTGTTCCTTCATTGCGTTTATTACTTCTTGTCCCCGTTTGCCCTTACCTATCATACCTGTTTCGCCCTCTTTAATAAGGGCAGGACTGTATGCATCCATACGGTAAGATGTGGTGGGCCCTGCCGAGCCGATAACCTGACCGGGTGCGGCAGGAGTGGGGCCGACATAATATATTGTGGCATCTTTTATATCAAACGGCAATTCCTTACCCTTTGATAAAAGTTCGCAAAGGCGCTTGTGTGCCGCATCACGGGCGGTATAAATAACACCCGAAATAAGACAACTGTCGCCCGCTTTCAGTTTTTTAACATCTTCTCTTGTTATGGGGGTTTGAATTTTTACGGTGTTCATATTAAAGTACCTCCGTTTTGTGTCTTGTTACATGGCAGTTAATATTAACCGCAACGGGAAGTCCTGCAATATGGGTGGGATAGGTTAAAAGATTTACCGCCAAAGCGGTGGTCTTGCCGCCAAAGCCCTGCGGCCCTATGCCGGTTGCATTGATTTTTTCCAAAAGTTCCGTTTCAAGTGCGGCGCAAAATTCGTCGGGGTTTTTACTGTCTACGGGTAACATAAGCGCCTTTTTTGCAAGATATGCCGCCTTATCAAATGTACCGCCGACACCCACGCCGACAACTATCGGCGGACAGGGGTTAGGCCCTGCCTCAAAGACGGTTTCAAGAACAAATTTCTTTACACCCTCGACACCCTCGGACGGTTTAAGCATTTTTATTCTGCTCATATTTTCGCTGCCGAAACCCTTGGGTGCAACCGTAATTTTAAGATTTTCGCCCGGTACGATTTCGGTATAGAGCATTGCAGGGGTGTTATCGCCGGTATTGACACGGTCAAAGGGACTTTTTACAACGCTTTTACGCAAAAAGCCCTCGGTGTAACCCTGCCTTACCCCCTCGTTTACCGCTTCGGTAAGGTCACCGTTTATATGAACATCCTGCCCTATTTCAAGAAAAACGCAGGCAACACCCGTATCCTGACAAACTGGGTGATTACCGCTTTCGGCGATATTAAAATTTTCAATTATACGGTCAAGAATTTCCTTTGCAGGCGTAAAGGGTTCTTCCCTTTTTGCACACTTTATACAGTCTTTGACATCTTCGGGGAGTTGACAGTTGGCTTCAATGCAAAGCCGTTTAACCGTACTTGTTATGTCCTTTGCAAATATTTCTTTCATTTACCGTTCCCCTTTTTTTGATTATTTCATTATATTATTTTATAATATAATACATTCTTTTGCAACAAAATTGTCGTCAACAAAATAAAAAACCGCAACATTTGTTGCGGTTTTTAACACTGTTTTATCAATCTTCTTCCATAGGTCTGCCGCGTTCTTTTTTATCAAGATATTTGGCAGAAGAAAGGGAAGTCGGAGGCCAAG
>JAZLFY010000279.1:0-2682 GCA_045616025.1 Acutalibacteraceae bacterium
TGCAAAGCAACGGGATAGTCGGGTGTTATATTCTGTTTGCCGTAACCGACACGGAATTCACCGCTGTACTCGTCCTTTATCTCGACAGTTGCGGTTTTCTTTTTTTCATCCGATTTACCGCAGGCGGTTAAACCAAGCAAGAACGCAACCGTCAAAACAATGCATAGAATTTTCTTCATAAAAAATCCACCTTTCGAAAAATTTTATATTATTATCCATTACTTATTATAGTACAAAATCAATTAAATTCAAGACAAAAACTTGTAAATTCAAGACAAAAGTTATAAGAAATAACATCCATATTTATAAGTTGCACAAAACAAAACAATTGATTTTGTGCAAAAAAACAACACCCGCGTTTAGGCGGGTGTTAAAGATTGATTATGAATTATTCTTCGGTTTTTTCTTCTTCAGCAGGGGTTTCCTCTGCAGTTTCTTCAACCGGAGTTTCCTCTGCAGTTTCTTCAACCGGGGTTTCCTCTTTGGCCGGTTCTTCTGCTATGGGCTCTTCAACCTTTTCTTCTTCGGCAGGAATTTCAACCGTTTCGGATACGGTTACTGCTTCTTCGGAAGCGGTTGCAACAACCTCATCCTCGGTGCTTTCTTCGGGCTTTTCTTCAACCTCGGGTTCGGGGAGAAGCGCACGGATAGAAAGACTGACTCTCTTCTTTTCAAGGTCAATAGCAGTGATTTTAACTTCAACTTCCTGACCTACGCTTAATTCGTCCTGCGGTTTTTCAATGCGCTTATTTGCAATTTGTGAAATGTGAATAAGACCGTCAACACCGGGAAGAATTCTTGCAAATGCACCGTAAGATGTCATACTTACAACCGTTACGGTTAAAGTATCGCCAACGGCATATTTATTCTGGAAGATAGTCCATGGATTGTCTTCGGCTTTCTTGTAGCCCAAAGAAATCTTTTTCTTTTCTTCGTCAAGTGCTTTAACATAAACTTCGATAACATCGCCTACCGATACAACTTCGGACGGATGCTTAATGCGGCTCCATGAAAGTTCCGAAATATGTACCATACCGTCGACACCGCCGACATCGACAAATGCACCGTAACTTGTTATTGAACGAACCGTACCGGTAATTCTGTCGCCTACTGCAATGCTTGACCAAACTTTATCCTCAATTTCCTTGCGTGCTTCACGGAGAAGGACACGGATAGAGCCGATGGCACGCTTGCCGCGGCGTTGGTCAATTTCAATAATACGGAATTCTACTTCCTTACCCTTTAAATCTTCAAGGGAATCGTTTCTTGAAGCAGTTGCCTGAGAAGCAGGAATGAATACGCGTACGCCGTAAACATAAGCGACAACGCCGCCCTTTACAACATCACGGACAACACCTTTTACGGTTTCGCCTGATTCTTTGGCTGCGACTATTTTATCCCAACCGGCAAATCTGTCATAACGACGCTTTGAAAGCATTGCGGTTCCTTCCTGGTCATTAATCTTCATAATGACAAGATTAATCTCGTCACCGACATTGACCTCTTTCTCTAATTCTACGGAAGGATCGTCTGAGAATTCTTCGGCAGATACATAACCCGTAACACCTCTTCCGATGTCAACGGTTACTTCGGCAGAATTTACTGCGATTACCGTTCCGGTAACCTTCTGCTCGCCGTTCAGTCCGCTAAGGGACGCCTCTAATGCTTCCTCAAAATTTTCTTGAACAGTATCATTTCCCTCCATCTGTTCATCAACCGGTTGTTTAATTTCCGACATGGTTTTAATAACCTCCTTTATAATACCTGCAGGTGTGGAAGCACCCGCAACAACCCCTGCTTTCTTACACCCTATAAACCAATCGGGTTTTATTTCCTTTTCGGTTTCTATTAAGTAAGTGTTTTCGCAAGACGATTTACACACATCAAAAAGTTTTGATGTGTTGGAACTGTGCCGTCCGCCGATGACAACCATAACATCACTTTGAACGGCAAGCGAAGCCGCCTCGCTTTGCCTTGCAGCAGTTGCATTACATATTGTATCAAAAACTTTTGCATTTGTACATACTTTTTTTAAAAAATCTTTCGCTTTTTTAAAGTTTTTTGCGTTAAATGTCGTTTGAGAGACCACACAAATGGATATTTTTGTGAATTCAGGGTGATTTTTTGTCAAATTTTCAAGTTCTTCGGTATTCCTGAAAACATAATAATCGCCCGTTATATGACCGACAATTCCGATAACTTCACTGTGATTTGGGTCGCCTGCAATTAAAATTGTGTCGCCGCTTTTTGAATGTTCGCTTACGATACCGTGAATTTTTGAAACAAAAGGACAGGTGGCATCGGCTATTTGAACATTTGCTTTTTCCGCCTTTTCGTAAACTTCCCGTCCTACACCGTGGGAACGGACAACAAGTGTTTCACCCATATTTGCCTGCGCTACATCGTTTACAGTTCTGACACCGCGTTTTGCAAGCATTTCAACCATCTGGTCATTATGAATTATCTGCCCTAATGTGCAGACCGATTTACCATTATCAAGCAGGTCATAAACCATTTGTACGGCACGGTTTACACCAAAGCAAAATCCTGCCGTTTTTGCAAGTGTTATTTCCATTAAATATTAACCTTTTCTTTTATCATTTTTATAAGACGTTCAACCGACTGTTCAAGTGTTTCGCCGGTATTATTGAAGATAATTCCGTCCTCCGCAGGTTTAAGGGG
>JAZLFY010000280.1:0-1864 GCA_045616025.1 Acutalibacteraceae bacterium
AGCGAGGAGACAGCGCATCAACAAGGGCAAGAAAGACTTCCACTTTGCGAATTTTCTTTAAATATTTAACTTCACAAATTCATTTACTTGATGTAAACCCTGCCGAAATGCTCGATTCACCCAAAGTAAAACAAGGGTTGCCGAAGCACTTAACACTTGAAGATTCACTCTTACTTTTAAATGTTATTGACGGCCCTTATAAAGAGAGAGATTACTGTATTATTACCCTGTTTTTAAACTGCGGTATGCGACTTTCCGAACTTTGCGGACTTAATATAAGCGACATCCGTGCCGATGGAACAATGCGACTGCTTGGTAAAGGCAACAAAGAAAGAATTGTTTATATAAACGACGCCTGTGTTGAAGCAATTAAAGCATATATGGCAGTAAGGCCAAATGACAGCATAAACTTTAATGACCGTGATGCCTTATTCATAAGCAGAAACAACAAAAGAATAAGCAACAAAACCGTTCAACACATTGTTAAAACAAATCTTGAAAAAGCAGGACTCGACGGTCGTGGACTTTCAACACATAAATTACGGCATACTGCCGCAACACTTATGTATCAGCACGGAAATGTTGATATTCGAGTACTTAAAGATATTTTAGGTCACTCAAATTTAGGAACAACCCAAATATATACCCACATATCAGATACGCAAATTAAAAATGCCATTGAATCAAATCCGCTTTCCAATGTAAAAAAGGAGAAAAAATAATGAAAAAATTTTTCGCAATATTCTTAACTCTTATATTTTTCTTTTCTTTATCCGCTTGCGATAAGCAAGAAATTGTCCTTGATAAAATTGATAAAGAATTTACCGTACAAACAAGTAATCAAGAAAAGTTTATAACCGACAGTCTTGAAAACATACAACTTTACACAACAGGTGAAAACGGCGACCAACCAAATGCCTTAAAAGTTTCTTGGAAATGGGAGGGTAAAGAAAAACCGGACTCTTATGTGGTTAAACTTTCGGAAAGTAAAGATTTTGAAGAATGTTTACTTGAAAGAACAACAAGAACTTATGCCAAAATATATAATTTAAAACTCGGCACAAAGTATTACGGTTTAGTTTCCGCTTGGGTTGGAACTGAAGAAATATCTAAAAGCGAAACCTTTGAAATTCAAACCAAAGACGGTATCGGACGGTTTATAAAGTGCGACGGTGTTTCAAACATTCGCGATATGGGGACATGGAAAACAGAAGACGGCAAAACCGTTAAACAAGGTATGATTTACCGCTGCGGAAAATTAAACACAAATGGCAAAAGCGAAAGACTGATTACCGATGACGGCTTATCAACAATGAAACATTTGGGAATTAAATGTGAAATTGATTTAAGAGGAGATTCGGGAATAACAAGCAGTTATATTGAGGGGGCTTCTTACCATGTCATTCCGATAAAAGGAAGTGCCGATGCCGCGGTTTCGACAATGTATTCAAAAAACCAGTCGGAATTGTGTGAATTATTTACTCTGTTATCCGATTCAAATAATTATCCTATGATTATTCACTGTGCAGGCGGTGCAGACCGTACGGGATTTGTTGCCTACACCTTAAACGGCTTGCTTGGTGTATCAAACGAAGATTTGTGCAGAGATTATCTTCTTACAAACTTTGCGGTAAAAACACCGAGAAAACTTGAATTTATTGAGCCGGATTACATTTCGGGATATGCATCAAATTCCGGTGATACCCTTTCGCAAAAAATTGAAAATCATTTAACCGAATGCGGAGTAAAACAAGAAGAAATAGAGTCGTTCAAAAAATTAATGCTTAAATAATTTTAACCCCCGAACTAATCGGGGGTTATTTTTTATAGTATAATACAAATAAGTCCGTTACATCCGTCGTTT
>JAZLFY010000281.1:0-3073 GCA_045616025.1 Acutalibacteraceae bacterium
TAAAGACTATTATGGCTCATCTGTAGCAAACTCAGGTGCGTGCCAGGTAATCAATGCCATTAAAACACGCGGATACAATGTTGTTTTTGATAATGTTGTTTTCGGCACGGCACAAAGTAGTTATAAACAGTATGTTGAAGCTGACAGCCGTACTAATACGGGGCTTATCAGCACCCGTAAGCAGGGTAGTGTTACCTTTGTTAACGGCGATTATACTACATTAAATTATGTAGCCGCCGGTAGTGCGGATACTCCCGGGGCAATCGAAACCAGTTATTCCGACCGTGAATTTACGGTAAACATCGAAAAAGATGCTAAAATGCCCGGTCTTTACGCAATGCGCGGCAGCAATGTTTATAAAAAATGTACCATTAATATAAACGGCGGTACCGTAAGTTCTTTAAGCGGCACTCTTGCCGGTACGGCAAATGCGCGCATAAGTGTTGAGGGCGATATTGAACTTAACATTAACGGCGGTAAAGAAACCGGCACAATCTACGCTTTAAGAGCATATGCCGATACAAAAGGCGATGTAACCCTTTCGCTTAACGGCGGCGAGGTTACCGGAAGTTTTTGCGGTATAGGAGTTAATTCTACCGTTGCTTCCGGCAAAAAGTTAAAACTTCAAATTAACGGCGGTACACTCACCGGTACTTTATATGGTGCTTCCGGTGGTGGATCTGATGCTCACAATGTTTGCACGGCTGATATTGAAAATGTAGTTAACGGCGGTACAATAAACGGTAACTTTGTAGGTATAGGCAACTATACAGAACTTACCGGTAATGTAACCAACACAATAAAGAGCGGTCTTATTAACGGTACTTATTATGTCGGTGTGGGTGTTAGTTGTAAAGTAAGCGGAACCGTAACCACTAATTTTTCCGGCGGTGAAATTCACACCAAACCTACTGCCGACACCCAAGGCGTTTTCTTCGGCGGCAACAACAGTTCCACTGTCGGAAATCTTACCAACAACATAAGCGGCGGTACGGTTTATTGCGAATCTCCGTCTTCAACCGGCATTTGCGCAATCTACTTCGGCGGCAGAAGTTCCTTTGTTGTTAAAGGTACTTTGGAAAACAATATTTCAGGCGGCGCATTCCTTTTAGGCGGTGTTGCGCCTACGGGTGACGGCTGCGGTATATTCTTCTCTAACTACTCAGGCTCCGTAGGTCACCTCAAAAACAACATTTCCGCCGGACTTTTCGATGTTAATGCGGCGGGAAGCAAATGCGGTAGCTACCAATTCAGCGGACGCAGTTTAAGCAATACGTTTGGGGATATTACCAATGTTATAGGTAAACCTAATTCTGATATTGGTCCGACCTTTGTTACCAAAACTGTTAACTTAGGCGGCAATTGGGGAAGAATAAGTGCCAATCTTTCTTCCACACAACCTACCGCAGCGGACTGCGACAGCACCGTAAGACTCAGCAACACAATTCACTTTATGAATTCAACCGGTCCTGTTACCTTCGCTACAAGCGGTCTTTATAAGCGTCTTGAAAGCAGTCAGGTTAAAACAGATGCGACGTTCATTAAGGGCAGTGTTGAAAATGTTATTAACGGCGGCTTCTTCCAGTCAACGGTATATCTTGGCGGCTCTAACATTTACGGTCACCTTAAAACCACAATAAACGGCGGTTACTTTATGGATGTTTACGGTGCCGATTCAAATCAGGTACGCAGCACATCTGCAAGTTATACCGATGCTCAAAAGGACGAATCTTTTGGCTCTATCGGTATATATGACGGTGCCGAACTTATAATTAACAATTATAAAACCTTTAAAGCAGCCACCGGCAAAGCCTATGCACTTTATGCCGGTTACAACGAAGCGAAAATACGCACTCCGCAAACCGCAGGCGTACCTGCGCTTAAACTTGAAATAAACGGCGGTACATTTGATGTTCCGGTTTACGGCGGCTCGGCTTCGGGCGATGTTGACGGCGATATTGTTAACGAAATAAACGGCGGTACATTTAAAGATGAATTCTATGGCGGCAGTAAGGCGGGTACCGTAAACGGCAATATTACAACCACCGTTTCGGGTAGCGCAGTATTTGAAAGCAATTATTACGGCGGTAATGCCGCAGGTACCGTAAGCGGTCATATTAATAACACTTTAAACAACAGAACCGGTACAATGGGTGTTTTCTACGGCGGTAATAAATCCGGCACGGTAGGGGACGGCATTGAAAATAATGTGTCTTATTGGAGAACTACCGGCAGTAAGTCCGGCACTGCGGCTAAAAAGAACTTCTATGCAGGTTCGTATAGCGGTGCCGTTAACCTTAAAGCAGACAGTACCTACGAATATGCAATTAATACAAATATTTATTCTGCAACCGGTCAAAAAGATAAATACGATCAAGGCGACATTTGTATAGACGGTAATATTTATGCCGCAAACCGTATCGGTGATGTCGGCGGCGATGTTTATATGATTTTAAACGGCGGTAACAATATTGCAGGTTCAGGCTCACTTTGTAATGTTGGTGCCGGTAACGAATATAAAAAAGGTATAATCGACGGTGACATTACGGTTGAAATAGGCAACGGCGGTTATTTTGGCAATGAAATCTATTTGGGTCACCAAACTGCTTCCACCGAATCGGGCTCTGCTCCCGAAGTAAAAGGTGAAATCAACTTTAACCTTATTGGCGGTCACATTAAGAAGATTGTTGATCCGGCAAGCGATGTAACATTTGCTAAAACACCTAATGTAACAATCGACCTTCAAAATGCTTCATCTATAATTAACGATGCAAATACCGGTAACAGCGATAAGTACATTATGAATCTTATCGGCGGTCCAAAAACATTAACCATTACGACAAGCGCAAGACTTTATGTTGACAATGCCGAAATTACGGCAGAAAAGCCGTTTACAGTTTCTAAATACGCCTCTTGGCTTACAGATAAACCGCAGGTTGTATTACCTACAAATGTTGACGAAACCGCAATTTCCTGCAAACCGCAGGCAAGTTGCCTTAACAACTTTAAGGCGGTAAGAACCGACGAACATGTTTATCTTGTCGGCATCACCGAAGAAACCAACAGTATGGGC
>JAZLFY010000282.1:0-3125 GCA_045616025.1 Acutalibacteraceae bacterium
TAAATCTCGCAAATCAGTAAAAGATTTCTTAAATCAAAACATTAAATTTACTTCAAATAAAAAATCACGAATTGCCGGAGTTGTTACTGCATTTGTTTTAATGTTTGCAGTAATAATATTCAGCAATCAATACATTAAACTTGACTTTTATTCTAAATGGATTATATTCGCTTTCAGTATGGCTTTTCCCTTCCTTATTGGATTTGTAATTGCTTTTCGTATGGAAGTTCTTAACGAAAAATTCAACCGTATTTGGCATTTTATTTTACTCTTTTTAATGCCCATTGCAACAATTGCAATGACCGAATGTTTAAATAAAATATTTATTTATGATATGACCTATTTGGGATTTTTAGGTAACTATGTAACTGTTATTATTTTTTATTTTATTGTTTTTGCCGTTTCGGGAAGTTTCAAATTACCGATTTTAATTGTAAACCCAATTCTTTTCGGACTTGCACTTGCCCATGCGTATGTTGTTGAATTCAGAGGAACGCCCTTTGTTCCAATGGACTTTTTAAGTGTAACAACTGCCGCAAATGTTGCAAACACTTATGATTATACACCAACTTACATAATGATAACCGGCGCATTGCTCTTTATTTTTATTATGGTAATCGGCGCAAAGGTTAAAACGCCTTCTCTTACTCCCCTTACAAAAATTATTTCCCGTTCATTAACCGGACTTTTTGTTATTATTGTTTTATCTTTGTTTTATTTAACATCTGTATTTGCGGATGCAGGAGTAAAACCCGACTTCTGGAATCAGTCAAGAGGTTATAAAAACTACGGTTTTACTTTCAGTTTCTTCTGTAACACCAAATATCTTTATATGTCAGAGCCAAACGGATATGTTCCGAAAGATGTTAAAGAATATGTTGAAAAGGTTTTAAAAGAAGATACAGCCACACCCACAAGTACCGGTGAAAAAACACCTAATATTATTTGTATTATGAACGAGTCACTTTCCGATTTAAAAACCGTTGGTGACTTTGAAACCAATGAAGATTATATGCCCTTTATTCGCTCTTTAAGCGAAAACACAATTAAAGGTAATCTTTATGTTCCGGTTATAGGTGCAGGTACATCAAATACCGAATTTGAATTTTTAACCGGCTATACAACATCGTTCCTGCCGTCAGGTAGTAACGCATATATGCTTTACATAAATAATCCTATTGCTTCTATGGTATCAACCCTTAAAAATCAGGGATATTATGCGCAAACTTTCCACCCCTATTATGCAAGCGGTTGGAACCGTGTTAATGTTTATAATTATATGGGATTTCGTTCATTTAAGAGCCTTGAAAACATCATTGATATTTCTATTATGGACGATTATATTTCAAACGGCAGTAATGCAGATTATCTGCAAACCCTTATTGCACAAAAATATCCTGACAAACAAAATATGATTATCCGCCAATACATAAGTGACAGTTACGATTACAAAGTACTTATTGAGGACTTTGTAAACAGGGATAAAAATGTTCCGTTCTTTATGTTTAACGTCACAATGCAAAACCATGGCGGATACACTTCAAGTGCGGCTAACTTTAACGAGTGTATTTCTATATATTCAGAAGAATATTATAATAAAGCATCAAAGTATTTGTCTCTTGTTAAAGCAAGTGATACCGCATTTGAAGAACTTATTAATTACTTTAAAAAGGTTAAAGAGCCGACTGTTATTTGTATGTTCGGTGACCACCAACCAACCATTGAAAGTGATTTTATAGCAAAAATAATGGGTGAAAAAGACCTTTCTAACCTTTCAACCGAAAAAGAACAGTCCCGCCATGTAACACCGTTTGTTATTTGGGCAAACTATGATATTGAAGAAAAACAAATCGATAAATTAAGTTCTAACTATCTTTCAAGTCTTGTACTTAAAACCGCAGGAGTACAACTTACCGAATATAATAAATATCTTTTGAAACTTTCCGAAGATTTACCGGTAATTGATACTGTCGGTTATATTGATAAAGAGAATAAATACTACCGTTGGAGCGATAAAACACAGTATGATACGGTACTGTCCGAATATGAAAAGATACAGTACAATGCAATTTTTGACCCCGAAAATACTGATAATTCAATATTCTTTTTAAAGGGCTTTACCGCAGAGAATATTGTTGAGCCAAAGGAAGAAGAAAAACAATGATTAACACTACCCTTTGCCATATTGAAAAGGATAATTGCTATTTAATGCTCCACCGTGTAAAAAAAGAAAATGACCTTAACAAAGATAAATGGGTCGGTATCGGCGGAAAATTTGAAGAAAACGAAAGTCCCGAACAATGCAATTTGCGTGAGGTTTTTGAGGAAACGGGACTTACACTTAATTCATACGAATACCGCGGAGTTGTTACCTTTGTTTCGGACAAGTGGGAAAATGAACTTATGCACCTTTTTAATTCAAGTGATTTTTCGGGCGAAATTACCGAATGCGACGAAGGCGAACTTTGTTGGGTAGAAAAGAGTAAAATTTACGATTTACCCATTTGGCAGGGTGATAAAATATTTTTAAAGTTGCTTGAAGACAAAGATATGCCTTTCTTTTCACTCCGTCTTGAATATAAGGGTGAAAAACTTATAAGTGCCATACTTAACGGACAGAATATTGATATAAAATAATTAGGAGAAGAAAATGAATATTTGTGTTTACGGCGCCGCATCTGACAGAATTGATAACAAATTTAAAGAAAAAGGCGAAGAACTCGGTAAAATGATTGCCAAATTCGGCGGTAAGGTCGTTTTTGGCGGCGGTAATGGCGGAATGATGGGTGCGGTTGCCCGTGGCGCCAAAAGCGAAAACGGCGAAATTTTAAGCATCACACCAAAGTTTTTTGATGTTGACGGTGCGCTCTTCCCTGACTATACGGAAATTATATATACCGAATCAATGCGCGAGCGAAAAGGTCTGCTTGAAGATAAATCGGACGCTTTCATAATAACTCCCGGCGGAATAGGAACATTTGACGAACTGTTTGAAACATTAACATTGCGTCAGTTATGTGCCCACGAAAAACCGATTGCAATTTATAATATTAACGGTTACTATGACGATACGGTTAATATGCTTGAAACTGCCATAAAATATAAGTTTTTAGGTGCAGAAAACC
>JAZLFY010000283.1:0-2540 GCA_045616025.1 Acutalibacteraceae bacterium
GTTGCAAGAGCATCCACACTTACCATGAACGGCGGTACAGTTAAGGACGGTACTGTCCATAAGAACACATCCGGTTCAGGCGGCAGCGGTTCAAATATCTTTTCAGTTGCCGAACAGGTTGGACAAGACGCAAACAAGACATCTGTATTTACTATGACCGGCGGTACAATCGACGGCGGTACAGGCAGCGGTCTTGTATATGTTCAGGGCGACTTTACCATGACCGGCGGCGAAATTTTGGGCGACGGCTCAACCTCAAGTATTGTTGCAGGCAATGCAAAAGCCAACCTTTTAATCAGCGGCGGTAAACTTGTTAAAGCAGGCAATAATACCAATAAGACATTTAAGATTACAGGCGATACGGAAGTTTCTTCATTCGCAGGCTCCTTTACTAATCCGGTTGATCTTGATGGCTTTACCTCAACCGGTGCTATAACAATCAGTTGTACTTCACCGGCTGCAGGAAAACAACTCTTTACAAATCTCCCGAGCAATTATACAGAGTTTATGTCTTTAGATGCTACTCTTGCAGAATCATATACTCTTGCTGAAGACGGTACTTTGTCTTCAAAGGGTGCAACCCGTACACAGTGTATATGCGGCGGTAAAGCAAAAGATATAGGCGACCATGTTTGCGCAGATGCAACATTTGTTGAATGGACAGAAGAAAATACACTTCCTGTCGGCGGTAACTACTATCTTACAAAAGATGTAACCGTAACGGCAAAAACTACCCTTTCGGGTAACCTTAATCTTGACCTTAACGGATTTAAGATTGAAAAATCTGCGGCAGTTACTATCTTTGATGTTGCGGCAGGCAAGACACTCGGCATTACCGATTCTGTCGGCGGCGGTAAAATCGACGGTAAAGAACTCGAGGTAACCACTGACGGCGGTAACATCGTTGTTAACGGTACACTTAACCTTTACGGCGGCGAAATTACCGGCGGTAAAACCACCGAAAAGGGCGGTAACGTTTATGTAAAGCAAAACGGCTTTATGAATGTTTACGGCGGTAAAGTAACCGGCGGTAATGCAGCTAAGGGCGGCAACATTGCTCTTAACTACACCAAGTCCGGCACATACGGTACACTTACCGTTTATGCAGGCGAAATCACCGGCGGTTCATCAACCGGTAACGGCGGAAATATCTTTGTTTATGACAGTTCTAAAGTTTATATTAAGGGCGGCGAAATAACATCCGGTGCCGCAGGTGAAGGTTATAAAGGTAACGATATCTATCTTTCGTACAGATACGATAATATTGCTGATGCAGTTGCAGGCACTCTTTGTGAAGTAACCGGCGGTACAGTTGGCGATATATTCGCATTCAACGAATACAACACACTTACAATAGGTAAAGATGCAACTGTTGCTTCACTTTCCTTGGCAAGTGTTGACTATTCGGGTGAAAAACCGGTACTTATCGTTGATAGTGTAGCACCTGAAAAGTACGATAACTACAAAGCGGCTTACGAAATCTTTAAAGAATATAAAGACGAAGACGGTCACTTTGAATACAAGATGCACGAAGATTCATCTATCCTTAACACCGAAACTTTCCTCGCAATTAACGACGATGTTGATGGGGACACAGATGTTGAAGAACAGGTAAAAGTTCTTGCAGAAGACTTTATCGGCAAACAGACCACGTATGAAAATGCTGTTAAAGATGCAACCGAATATGCAAAAGCGCTCAAACTTAATGTTGCGGTTTCGGGTGAAGATTGCGGTGACAACACCAAGATAATTCTTTATGCAACTGTTGACAATAAGGGTATTGAATCTCTTCCTGAAAAGAACGGTTATGAATATGTTGGCTTCAGTGTTACAATTAACGGTGTAACAAAAGAATTTAAGACCACTAATGTTTACACTAAACTTACCGATGTTTCGGGTGAACTATTTAATGATTCCATTAAGGCGGAAATTTCAGAAAAATCCGATTATGTATTCCTTTGCTCACTCGTTCTCCCGACCGAACAGATTCTTGATACGGTTAAACAGTACACCCTTACGGCAAATGCGTTTGTTGAGGTTGAACCCGATGTATTTGTTTCAGGCGAAGTATTTGAAAAGACCTTCATCGAAATCCTCGGTGCTAATGAATAACGGTTGAAAGGAGATATATTATGAAAAAGTTTAAAAAGCCTGAATTTTCAGTTAAAGAATTTAACGAAAAAGACATTTTAACCCTTTCATTTGACCCCGAAAACCCGGTAGGAAAGGTTCTTGAAGGAAAATCCGATTTTAGCGGAAGTGACTTCGGTTTCTATCAACCAGAAGATTAACAAATTCTAAAAAACTCCCGTTTGTGACTTGTCACGAACGGGAGTTTTTTTATTGCAATTTTTACTCTAAAAAATGTTGAAAAATGCCTTAAAATGTAGTATAATATAATGAAAATTTATAATTCTATGAAAGGGTGGTGATAATATGGCAATGAAAAAATGGGTAATAGGAAAACCCGATACGGTACTTGCAAAAAATCTTGCAGACGAAATCGGTATTGACCCGTTTGTTTCGCTTATTGCAACAGT
>JAZLFY010000284.1:0-4618 GCA_045616025.1 Acutalibacteraceae bacterium
CAACGGTATTGGAAGTGGAATTTGTCTTATTATTAACTGTTCTGACAACATTTAAATTACCGCACTTAATATTACCGGCGTTCATTGTAAATGTTGCACTGTTTGCCAAATAAAGGGTTGTTCCCGTGCTGGTATTGTAAACATCACTTGTGTCAAGTGTAGGACCGTTAAAGGTTACATGAGAGTATTCTCTCTGCCAAATACCGTATCCTCTGTCATTTGCCGCATTGCCGATGCTTGATTTAAGCAATGACTTTCCGCCCGACGAATCAAGAACGGTTAAATTACAGTATTGGTTAACCGCAAAGACACGACCTGACGAAACGATATCTTTACCGTTGGTATCAACCGTAACATTGATTTTTTTGGATTCTTCAACATTTTTGCCTATGGTTATGCCGGCAGGAGAAATATTGCACTGTTTACTGTTACGGTTATTATCCATAAGGATATAGTGTCCGTCTTCGGAAATATTACCGCCGTACCACTGATACCATGTAACATTTTTGCCGCAGTCAGGACAAACAGAAGTTTTAACCGGAATTTTGGTCATTACACCGCGGTTGACAACATAAACTATTGCCGCTTTACCGTTAAGTGCTTTATAACAGTGAATTTGGTCGCCGACATAGAGTTTATCGGTTGCCTCGCCTATAAATTTAAGGTAAGTACCGCCGACAACATACATTTCGCAGTTATCGCCAATTTCAAACTGTACGGTTTTTCCGTAATCGCTTGCTTTTTGGTCATATTTTGTTGCCGTTATTTGTTTGCCTTCGATTTTATCAATATTAAAGTACGAAGCGACAACACCGCCACGTCCTACCAAACCGGGGTCATAAACCTTAACAACGGTATCACCTGACAGTTTAAGTCCCATAGTGTGACCTGCAAAGGAATCTATTTTTGAGGCAATTTCCTTATCTTTTGTTTTTAAGGTAACCTGCTTACCGCGGGTTGCAAACAAGTATTCATAATAGCCTTGAGAGTTGGGAGTACGGGTGGTTGAAGCAGTATTTTTATCGTATTTTCTATCAATATTCCAATAGAAATCACTGTCAACACTACGGCCGACAATATAAAGAACAACAATTTCACCTTTACTGTTCTTTATACCGTGAACACGGTCGTCAAGCCGTACATCGGTTACTTCACCCTTGAAGTTTTCTGCCGCATCGCATACATTGTAGCATTTAGCACCGCGTGCCATACGCGCAGTTTGAGATTGACCTTTTGCAGCACCCGACAAATTGCGGTAGGAGGAAATTTCGTTACCTTCAATATTGGTACCAGCATAGAAACTTGCGTAAATTCCGCCGCCTATGTATTTTGCCGCCGCTTTGGCAAGGGATATATAACCCTCCTCGTCAAATTCAAGACACAAACATTTACCTGCTTGAGAGTCAATTTCCGTAGCAATACTTGTCTTTTTGGTTTTAAGAGTTATCTGTTGACCGTTATATGCAAATAAAAACGAATAACAACCTTCTGCATCGGTTTTACGGGTTGTTATACCGAATTTACTGTCCCACATACGTTCAAGGTTATAATAAATATGCGGTTCAACATAACGGGATGTTATAAAAACATCAACAACATCTCCCGTTTTGTCCTTGATTGCCAAAATACGGTCATCAAGCTGAACATTTTTAACAGGAATACCGACTTCACCCGAACTGCCGCTTATATCGTAATATTTGGTTTTCGAGCAAAGTTTAATCGAGTCTTCTATTCCGTTAAGACCGGAAGCAGAGTTGACCGTAACATTTAATCCGTCAACCGCCGAAACATAGAAATATTCGCAGGCATAACTGCCGCCCATTTCTTTAAGTGTTTTAACACCCGTAACAATACCCTTGCTGTTAAAAATGAGTCCCATAACATCAAGAGAGTCGATTTTGTTTATAATGTCCTTATCGGCTTTTACACGGCGCTTAACCTGACGGCCTTGCGACAAAAACAAAACATGATAATAACCGTCGTCTTTATCAATAGGACGAGAGGTTGTACCTGCTTGAGTTTTATAAGCATATTCAGGCCCGTCAATATTAAAGAAAAGTTGAGTACTTGCTTCCGCCGTTTCTTTCGGAGCAAACCAATTATTGTAATTCAGTCCTACAACAATACCAAAAACAGCAACAACGAGGACCGAACCGATAATAATTAACCATTTCGGTGTTAAAATTTTCTTAAATAAATTTTTAACCATTTTCGTTTACTCCTTTCTTTAACCTTTTAATTTTTTAAGTTGTTCAACCAACTTATCGGCAACATCTTCGCCGGTACCTTTTTTGTACATACCGATATCGGCTTCATAGCAACCGTATTCGTAGGCACCGGAAGATGCAACATAACCGAACTTACCGTTGGTATAACCTAAAACGATTTGATATTTATAAGGCGAATTATCGAGAACAAAACAACTGTTGGTATCAAACATTTCGTAAGGAACAAAGGTGAAACCTATATCCCCGATTTGTGCAACACTTATATCAAATGATGATTCTTTGCCGAGTTTTGAGTTATTTACAATTCTGTTTGCATGATACGGACTGTATATTCCGTAAGGCAAACCGATGGCATTTGCGGTTGTAACATTGTTATGTTCCTTCCATTCAAGCGCTTCTTGTTGTGCAATGCCGGACAATTTATCGTTATCATGATTTATTTGTTCGGTAACATTAAGTTTGGATGTTTTAATATTACCCGCTTCAACCTTTTTAAGATTTTTAAGAACGGGAAGCAGATAATCACCGAGTTGTTTACCCTTTTCTTTATGGTCTGATGTCGAATTATCGGATGCAAGTCTTGATGTTGGATTAACATTGCCTGCCGCACCTTGATAATAAGAGCAATAGCAGTCTTTAACATTTTCTTCAACATAAGACCTGTAAGCGCCTATCCAGTCAGCAGAAATATCATATTTACCCGAGCCGCCGGTCATCTGCGGATGACTGCGCCAGGTGGTATAAAGAATATCCTTTTTGCCGTCGCCTTTGCGTGCAAATTTAAGCACATAAAGTGTCGGGTCAACATCAGTACAGTGTTTTATGATTTCAGAATTTGCATTTTTTCTGGAATCGTGGTTATCGGTAACAGTACCGCCGTCAGCCGCAAAATAATGACGGACATAAGAAATTCCGGTTGCTTCGGTTTCACCGTAATATATTTCGGACGGAACACGGTCGTTTAAAGAATTAACCGCCGCTTCAATAATCCATGCCTTTAACTGACTGTTGTATGTATTTGTTACACCCAGCGTAGAAGAAGAAGTCGGGCAGGAGTGAGAGTGTGAAGAAGTGATGAATATGTTGTTTTTATTTATTCCTGTTTTTTTGGCAACATCATTTATGAAAGTTTCCATAAGTTGTATGGTTGTTCCGACATTATCAAAATTCATAAGAAGCATAGTTTCGTTATTTTTGTCGGAAACCGCAACAGAATCAACAACAATTCTGTCAAGAAAACCGTCACTCATACGGGTTTCGACATTACCGAAACCGCCAAGCGGAACGGAATATTTAGGTGTAATGTCAACCCGAGAAAATCCAACACGGAATTCGCCCGAGTATTCGTCCTTAATCTCTGCCTTTGCTTCGGTCTTTTTTGTGTCTTTTGAACCACAACCCGAAAAAGCAATTACAGTAAGAACAACCACCATAAATAATGCAAAAACTTTTTTCATACAATCACCTTTTAAGCTAAAAATATATCTATATAATAATTATAGTTAAAAAATTATAAATGTCAATGGAATTTTTAGGGACATAATGATAAAACGATATTAAAAATTTGGACATAATTCACAAAACCAATTATAATAATTTAAAAATAAACTACTATAATATTTCAAAACAATTTGTCATTTTCAAAACAAGAAATTACTTTACTTGACATTTTTCGACATTTAAAATATAATATTTTTAGAAAATTTTTTCAATAAATAAAAAAAGACAAACAACAAGTGTTTGTCTTTGGAGCTGAGGATGGGACTTGAACCCACGACCTGCTGATTACGAATCAGCTGCTCTACCAACTGAGCCACCCCAGCAAAACCTTAAACAGTATATCAACATTATTACATTAAGTCAAGAATAATTTAAAAAGGATAAGTGATTTTAATATGGCAGAAAAAGAACTTGACCCTATTAACAGGCGTATTGCCGAATACCGCACACTTGCAGGGTTTACGCAGGAAACGGCGGCGCAAGCACTTGGTATGAAGAAAAACACCTACGCCCGTATGGAAAGATACGGCTCCCCCAAACCCGATATGTTAAAGAAAATGGCATCGCTTTTCGGTGTGACTACCGAATTGATTTTATACGGTAAAACCTTTAAAGAAATCTTAAATGAGCCGAATCAATCATTTGTACGTATGGAACAGTACGTAAAAGACTTTCACCCCGACCCGCCCATAACCCTTACAACCAATGAAAAAAACCTTGTAAAAGCGTGCCGTGAGTTATCAGGGCAAGACCGTAATGAACTTATGGCAATGATTAGAGATTATTACGAAAAACACAAACCAGAAGATAAATAAATTTTTCCCGCATTGCAAATGGCAATGCGGGATTTTTTATAATGTCACGAATTTTGAAAGACAAAAAGAATAAAT
>JAZLFY010000285.1:0-3779 GCA_045616025.1 Acutalibacteraceae bacterium
TCAACAAGTGAATTGCCGGTTGAAAGGGTTTTTTTAAGGTTTATTCTTTCCTTTTCGCTCTTTTCACGGCTGCGCTTGTTTATAAGCACCTGCTCGGCAATTTTGTCGGCTTCCGCCTTGTTTTCAATAAAGTAAACTTCAAGTTGGTGACGCAAAAAGTCGGTCATTGCCTCGGCAATAAACTTGTTGGTAATGGACTTTTTGGTCTGGTTTTCGTAGGATGTAACGGTTGAGAAGGAGGAAATAACAAGTGTTAAGCACTCCTCAACATCGTTAAAGGTGATTTTGCTTTCGTTTGCCTTATATTTGCCGGTTTGTTTGATATAATTGTCAATTTGGTAAACAAATGCGTTTCTTACCGCCTTTTCGGGTGCGCCGCCGTGTTCAAGATAACTTGAATTGTGGTAGTATTCTTTAAGCGGATGTATGTTCGAAAAGGTAAGCGCCACATTAATCTTAACCTTATAATCGGGCTTGTCCTCACGGTCACGGCCCTTTCTTTCGGTGTGCCATACCTGAACGGAAGATAACCGTTCTTCGCCTGCAACCTCGGTAATGTAATCGCTTATACCGTTTTTATATACAATTTCACGGGAGATAAACCGTGCGCCCTGCTGTTCACGGAATATAAAGAGCAAGCCGTCGTTTACTATTGCCTGCCGTTTTAGGGTGTCAAGGAAATATTCGGTGGGGATATCTACATCGGTGAAAACCTCAATATCGGGTTTCCAACGGGTTTTTGTACCCGTATCCCTGCCCGAATAGGGCTCTTTTTTAAGACCGCCGACATTGTATCCCTTTTCAAAATGCAGGGTGTATTTGTATCCGTCACGCTTAATTTCAACATCCATAAATTCCGAAGAATACTGGGTTGAACAAAGACCTAAACCGTTAAGACCGACAGAGTATTCATAGTTTGCGCCGTCGTCGGTATTATACTTACCGCCTGCATACATTTCGCAAAATACAAGTTCCCAGTTATAACAGTTTTCTTTACTGTTAAAGTCAACGGGACAGCCGCGTCCGAAATCTTCAACCTCTATCGAGCCGTCGGTGTATTTGGTAACAATTATCTTTTTGCCGAAGCCCTCTCGTGCTTCGTCTATTGAGTTTGAAATAACCTCAAACGCAGAGTGTTCGCAACCGTCAAGTCCGTCCGAGCCGAATATAACACCGGGGCGCTTGCGCACCCTGTCGGGACCTTCAAGTTTTTGAATACTTTCATTTGTGTAATCTGCTTTCTTGGTAACAGCCAATCAGATTCTTCCTTTCACTTGTGCAATATATTGCACCGTATATTATTATACAAAGTATATTATATACCATATATAGTGCAATAGTCAAGCAAAAAAACGCACCAATGGTGCGTTTTTATATGCCGTCCGCAGGACACATTAACATCCGCAAAGCGGATATATCACTTGCCGTAAGGCGAATATCACTGCCGTTAGGCTTTATCACTTGACCGTCAGGACAAATATCACTTAAAAAACCGCCCAAAGGCGGTTTTTTACTATACTCCCAAAAACGGTGCGGGGTCGACATTTTTGCCGTGGACTAATACCTCGAAATGAACATGGTTGCCGTAAGCATCGCCCGTCATACCGACAGTTCCGATTACCTCGCCTGCCGATACGATTTGACCGAATTCAACACTTATACTGTCTTCGTGACCGTAAAGGGTCTGAACATCGTCGGCGTGGTCAATTATAATGCAAAGTCCATAACCCTTACGCCATGATGCATAAGAAACTCTGCCTGCATTTACAGCCATAAGCGGTGTTCCTTTGGGTGCGCAAATATCGACACCTTTATGGCTTCTGCCGTCACCGTAGTATGAACTTATTTTCCATGTGCCCTTGGGTACGGGAAAGACAAAGCCGTTTGAAAGGACGGCTTTTGCCGTTTCGCTTACCTGCGCCGGTGTGGGTTTGGCAGTTCCGACAAGTACAATTTCGTCGGCAGGAAGAAGGACATCTTCCTCGTTTAATACATTTTGTTCGATAAGCACGCCGTTTAAATATACATTTTCGCTGCCGGTGCGCTTTAAACCGTTAATGCCTTTTATAATAGTTTCACGGTAGCCTTTGATTTTTTCGTTGGTTTTTTGCTCTACTACACCGAAAGGAATTTCCGCTTCTGCGGTTTCTATTGCCGTGGTTCTTACGGGGAGAGTGCCGATAAAATCTTCAACACTTTGCTCTGAGGCAATATTTTCTTTAATATCGTAACCAAGACGAATGTCAAGGTTGGCATCAAATACCGATTCACACTCTACACCGTCAATATCAAAGGCGTGAAGTCGGGTGTTTATAATGCGGTTTAACTGTTCGGCATTTGCAATAAACAGTCTTTGACCGTCAAGCGATACCACCGCCGCTTCGACCAAATTATCGGTATTCTTGATTATTGCATCAACAACCTGCGTTTTACTGTCGGTATCGTTTCTGACGGTTAAAACTGCGGTAAGTTCGGGTTTTTCAAGTTGTGCCTGCGCCTTGGTACTTTCAACAATACGGGCAACGGTGGAAACGGCAACCTCGGCATCCTGCGGAGTTTTAACGGTTGCAATGTTCTTGCCGTTATAGTTTACCTTATAGGCAACACGCGCGCCTGCAAAAATAAAACTAATAACAATAGCAATACCCGAAACGGTGGCAAAAAGGGTGCGAAAAGAAAAGGTCGGGTTGTGTTTAATAAACTCGCCTGTCTTGCTCGCACCGGTTTTTATGATATTTATAAATGTGTTTTTAAAATTTTGTTTGTTTGTAAAAATAAATAAAGCATCTCACTTTCGTGGGGTTTGGTTACAAACTTGTAACAACTCTTACTATTATATCAACTTTTTTTAAAAATGCAACCCCAAAAGGCAAAAAAATTATGAAAAATTTTAACAATTCCCTCGAAAGTGCGCATAAACAAAGGGTTTATAATATATTACAGGAATTTAATTTTTTTATATGCCGTCCGCAGGATACCAAAACATCCGCAAAGCGGATATATCACTCGCCGATAGGCGAATTTCACTGCCAAAAGGCAATTTCACTTGACCGCAAGGTCAAATATCACTTGAAAAAACGCCCCGAAGGGCGTTTTTATTGCAGGTCTTTCCCACAGCAGCGCTTATACTTTTTGCCGCTTCCGCAGGGGCAGGGTGCATTAAGCGGAACGGTGCCTTTACCCCGTACGGTTTGGGGCTTTTCGCCGTCACCCGTTCCGGTTTCAACTGCTACTCGTTCGCGTTTTACTTCCTGCTGTTCCTTAATTATTACGGTAAGGACTAATTTTGCGGTTTGTTCTCTTATGGTGTCGGTCATTGCGGTAAACATATCATAACTTTCGTTGCGGTATTCAACAACCGGGTCGTGCTGACCGTAGGCACGAAGCCCTATTCCCTGCCGCAGTTGGTCCATATTGTCGATATGGTCCATCCAGTTAATATCAACACTTCGAAGGAGCATTACCCTTTCAAATTCACGCATAACATTTTCCCCGTAATGTTGTTCGCGCTCGTTATAAAGAGCCATTGCCTTTTCCTTTATGCCGTCGGCAATTTCTTCACGGGTGGTGTTGCCTAACTGTTCGCTTGTAAAGTTAAAGTCGTCCTTTTCTGTACCCCAACCGAGGAAATGTTCTTTAAGTCCCTCTAAATCCCAGTTATCGTGTACAACCTCATCGGACAGATAGAAATTAACATAATTATCAATTGTGCCCTCGATATATTTGGTTACGGTTTCTTTAATATCCGCACCGTCAAGAACACGGTTGCGCTGTTCGTA
>JAZLFY010000286.1:0-1910 GCA_045616025.1 Acutalibacteraceae bacterium
TCTGCTATTTCTTTCTTTAATTTTTCGCTGAATTCTTCAAGTGTTATTGTGTTTGTCTGGTCGGTATCACGGTCACGAACTGAAATTACTTTGTCTTCAATTTCCTTTGCGCCGACAATTACCATATATCTTGCACGGTCAACCTGACGGGCTTCTCTTATCTTATAACCGATTTTTTCGTTGCGGTTATCAAGCACCGCACGGATTTTATCATTGCACAAAGATTCGTAAATGCTCTTTGCGTAAGACTCGTCTGTACCCGGTAAGGTCATAACCTTAACCTGTGTAGGTGCAAGCCAGGTCGGGAACTTACCTGCAAAATGTTCGGTAAGAATACCGATAAAGCGTTCTATTGAGCCGTAGCAAACACGGTGAATCATAATCGGTTTTTGCTTTTCGCCGTTTTCGTCAATGTAGAAAAGGTCGAAATTCTGCGGCATTTGGAAGTCAAGTTGTATCGTTCCGCACTGCCAGGTTCTGCCGATACTGTCACGAAGGTGGAAGTCGATTTTCGGGCCGTAGAAAGCGCCGTCACCTTCGTTGATAATATATTCAAGACCGATTTTTTCAAGTGCCGATTTAAGACCGTTTGTTGCTGCTTCCCAGTCTTCGTCGCTTCCCATACTGTCTTCGGGACGGGTGGAAAGTTCAACAAAATACTCAAATCCGAATTTGGTATATACCTTGTTTATAAGGTCAACAACCGAAATGATTTCGTCGGTTATCTGGTCACGGGTCATAAAGATATGTGCATCGTCCTGCGTAAAGCAACGAACACGGAAAAGTCCGTGCAAAGCACCGCGAAGTTCGTGACGGTGAACAAGTCCGAGTTCGCCCACACGAAGCGGTAATTCTTTATAACTGTGCGGTTTGCTGCCGTAAACCATAACACCGCCGGGGCAGTTCATCGGCTTAATGCAGTAAATATCGTCATCAATGGTGGTGGAATACATATTGTCTTTGTAGTGGTCCCAATGTCCGCTTGTTTCCCACAAATGACGGTTCATTATAAGCGGAGTCGATACCTCAACATAACCGGCTTCGGTATGAATTTCGCGCCAGTAATTTATAAGTTCGTTTTTAAGAAGCATACCGTTTGGCAAGAAGAAGGGGAAACCGGGGCCTTCGTCACAAAGCATAAACAGTTCCATTTCCTTACCTATTCTGCGGTGGTCACGGCGCTCTGCTTCTTCCATAAGTTTCAAATATTCGTCAAGTTCTTCCTGTGTCTTAAAGGCAATACCGTTAATACGGGTTAACATTTTATTGTCTTTATCGTTTTTCCAGTATGCGCCCGACTGCTGGGTGATTTTAAATGCTTTAAGACCTTTTGTATAGCAAAGGTGCGGTCCTATACACATATCTATATATTCGCCTTGCTGGTAGAAACTTATTTCTTCGTCCTCTGCCAAGTCGCCGATATGTTCAACCTTGTATTTTTCTTTTCTTTCTTCCATAAGTTTTATTGCTTCGTTACGGGGAAGAATAAAGGGTTTAATCGGCAAATTTTCTTTGACGATTTTTTTCATTTCCTTTTCAATGGCTTCAAGGTCTTCGTCGGTCAATTTGCGGTCGCCCAAATCAACATCGTAATAAAAGCCCTTTTCGGTTGCCGGACCGTAGCCGAAATCGGCTTCGGGGAAAAGGCGCTTGATTGCCTGCGCCATAACGTGTGCGGCGGTGTGACGGATAACCTGCTGTTCCTGCTCGGGAGTTGCTTCGGCTACCGTACCGTCTTTGTAAATGATTTTCATAATAACTTTTCCTTTCTGTATATAGAATAAATTAAAAAACAAAATAAAAAAACTCCGTCCCAATAGGACGAAGAAAATTCACTCCGCGGTTCCACCCACATTCCGCCAAAGGCGGCACTTTAAAAACCTTAACGCGGTCAATACGGAACGGGTTGT
>JAZLFY010000287.1:0-4892 GCA_045616025.1 Acutalibacteraceae bacterium
TGCTTTGAATATGCGCCCTTGCCCTTTTTGATTATGTACTTTGAAACAAGGGTGAGTACCGGCGTCATAAGAAGTGTTATAAGTCCCAAAATCCAGTTGGTATAAAGCATTAAAAATACCGTTCCGACAAGACGGATTACACCTGCAATTATCTGTACAAGTGTGGTGTTGAGCATTTCACCTATTGTATCAATATCGTTGGTGAAACGGCTCATAATATCGCCTGCCGACTGACTGTCAAAATACCTTATAGGCAGGGTTTGGATATGGGAGTAAAGTTCGTTTCTCAGGCGCTTTAAGCAGCGCTGTGAAACGGTAAGCATAAGCCGGCTTTGAAGCCACTGTGTAAACCGCGCAAAGAAGTAGAAAAATGCCATTATCATTATCCGTTTAAGCAGTTCAAACGTTTTTTCTTTAATCGGCAAATCAAGTGTGATGGCATTAACGGTGGGGCGCAACAGTTGGTTTGTTATAAGGATAAGTACGGCGTGCGATACGGCAATTATTACGGCAAAAATTATAAGCCGTTTTTCAACCGTTAAGTATTTAATAAGCCGTACTACCGTCTTTTTTAAGTTTTTGGGCTTTTCGTGGGAACTCATTGCTCTGCTGCGGCTTTGTGCGTTTCGCATAAAACTTAAATTTTTCTGCGCTTTGGTGTCGCCCGTTCCCTCGTATTTTTCTTTAAGCCGTTTTAATTTTTCTTCGGTCATTCTGCGCACACCTCCCCGTCATCTTTTTGAGAGGAGTAAATCTCGACATAGGTTTTGCAGGTTTTCATCAGTTCTTCGTGCTTGCCTACGCCCACAATTCTGCCGGCTTCAAATACGATAATCTTGTCGGCATCTATTACCGAGTTAATTCGCTGTGCAATAACAATTTTCGTAACATCGGGCAGGTATTCCTTAAATGCCTTTCGTATTGAAGCATCGGTTGCGGTGTCAACCGCACTTGTCGAGTCGTCAAGGATAATCATTTTCGGTTTTTTAAGCAGTGCTCTTGCAATACAAAGCCGCTGTTTCTGTCCGCCCGAAAGATTTACCGCCCCTTGACCGAGTTCGGTATCGTAACCGTCGGGGAAAGATGTGATAAAATCGTCGGCGTGGGCAATTTTTGCCGCCGCGCGCAGTTCTTCGTCGGTTGCATTTTCGTTGCCCCAGCGCAGATTTTCGGCAATAGTACCCGAAAAAAGTGTGTTCTTTTGAAGCACCATTGCAATACTTTCCCGAAGATTTGAAAGCGAATATCTTTTAACATTTATTCCGTCAACCAGAATTTCGCCCTCGTCGGCATCGTAAAGCCGGGGAATAAGCGAAATGGCGGTCGATTTTCCCGAGCCGGTCGGCCCGATAACGCCGACATATTCGCCGCCGCCTATTTTAAAGTTTATATTTTGGAGTACAATTTCCTTGTTGTACTTAAAATAGCGGAAGGATACATTTTTAAATTCAACATCGCCTTTTTCGATTTCTTTATCTTTACAGTCGGAATTTTTATCGTTAAGCAAAACTTCTGTTCCAAGCACCTCGTAAATTCGCTTGCTTGAAGCGGCGGCACGGGTGCCCTGCAAGATTATGTTCGCCACAAATTGAAGTGCGCCCAAAATCTGTGTTAAGTAGGTGATAAATGCCGTAAGTGTTCCGATTTCCATACTGCCGACCATTATCTGCTTGCCTGCAACCCATACAACACAAAGGGTTGTAACATTCATTGCAATAGAAGATACCGGCGCCATTAAAAGCATAATTTTAAGTGCGGATATGCTCTTTTTGACAAGTCCCTCGTTAACCTCGGCAAATTTTTTCTTTTCGTATTCTTCACGGACAAACGATTTTATAACACGCTCGTTGGTAACCGTTTCTCTTATATCTGTGTTAAGGTCGTCAAGTTGTTCCTGCATTATCGTATACCTAGGGGATGTTGTTTTGATAATAAGGAAAATAAGCAGCGCCAGAACGGGAACAACCGCAAGAATAACAAGCGCCAATTTTTTATTCAGCGCAAAGGACATTATAAGCGCACCGATAAGCATAACGGGGCTTCGGAACATTCCGCGAAGCAACATCTGCGTAAAGGACTGAACTTGTGTTACATCGTTGGTAATTCGGGTGATAAGTGAGCCGGTTGTAAAGCGGTCAATATCCGAAAAAGAAAAGGTCTGTATCTTTTTAAAGGTGTCTTTTCGCAAATTTGCCGCAAGGTAGGAAGCGCCGCGAATTGCAAAGTTTGCGCCCAAAACACCGGTTATAAGCATTCCTGCCGCAATAAGCACCATAAAAATACCGTTCTTTATTATGTAGGGTATATCGCCGTTCGCCGCACCGTTATTGATTATATCGGCATTTAAGTAGGGCAGTATAAATTCGCCCGACGCTTCAAAAATCATAAACAGCGGAGCCAATAAAAAACAGTACCATTTCTCCTTTGCATAGGGTAAGTATTTACGCATTTTTATTAAACCCCCTTAAAACTTTTAAAAATTCGTAAAGTACCGTTTCATAAGTAAGGTCTTTGCTGACGGGACCTTTCTGCATAAAGCCGTTGTGCGAAATTTCGGTAAAGCCGTGCATAAACGAACGGAATGCGCGCAGGAAATTTGCATTTTGTTCGGGTGTGCCGCCGTAGGATTTAATAACCTCACGAAGCGGTGTGAAACTTTGCGCATTGCACCGTACAACGGTTTTGTTTTTTGAATTGCGCGAGTGAATAAGCACCTTATAAAACTCCGGCTCGCTTTCGGCAAATTTTCGGTATGCCTTGCCGCCGGCAATAAATGCCTCGTCGGGAGTTTTGCCCGAAACGGCGCGTTTTAACCGCTCGCACAGTTTGTTTGAAGCCGTAACCGCTAAATGTTCGTGTATTTCACCTATTCCGCTTATGTGGTTATAAAGTGAAGCCGGTTTAACTTCAAGCGCCGCCGCAATTTCACGAAGCGAAAGTTTTTCTTCGCCCTTATTCTTTAAAAGAGTTTCCGAAACACTTAAAATTTTTTCTCTGTTAATTCCTTTTTTCAAACACCCACCGCCTTTTTATACTAACACTGTTAGTTATTATATACTAACACCGTTAGTTTGTCAAGCACAAAACGGGCGGACATTTCTGTCCGCCCTGTGTTTTTAATTAAAAGTTCATTTTATTTTTGCATTTGTAAAGTATCGTTATTTATTTTCTTTTGTTTACTTCCACCAACAAAGCCGACAATGGTAATCGGCAATCCGATAATTATAAATATCGGAAAACAAATAGTACCTATAAGATAAAAGGTTGCCGCGGCTTTTGCAGTTCCGCTTTTTTTGGCACCGTAAGAAATCCAACCTATAATACATCCGATAACAAAGCAGAATATATGTACCCACAACAATATAATTATTGCATATAATAAATTCATACCTGCAGAATTAAATCCGAAAACCTCAAAACTTGCCTTAAAATATACTGCCATTGCCTTTAAAAAATCAGCTCCTCCGGCTTTGATTATTGCCCCTAAAAACCAGCACAACAAACCGGCGGAATAAATTGATGCTAAAATATTTGATACCAGTAATGCATTACTTCTTTTCATTTAAAAACCTCCTTATTGTGCAACTTCAAGTAATTTTTTACTTACTCTTGCCTGAACATCAACATAATAAGCCATTTCATCGGGGTTCAATTGTTTGTCTTTCCACTTATCAAACTCTTTGCACATATCAGCATACTTGCTCACATATTTTGAGTATTCCGAAAGCAAACTGATATCGCTTGGATTAGCTTTATATTTTTTCATATAATCAACATACTCGGTCATAAAGGACTCATAACTGTCCATTGCAGATTTAAATTCCGTGCCGATTCCGCCGGTTTGCTCGATCTTTTCTTCAACCGGTGTTTCCTGCACAGGTGTTTCTTGAGAAGGAGTTTCACTGACAACGCTTTCAGAAACTGTTTTGTCATTTTGAGGTATGATATCCGTTTTTGTGTCGGAACTTCCACCGTCGAGTATTTTGATAAGAATAAAAATTACTGCAACAATTATAAGTAAAATAAACCACCATCTTTTATAGAACGGTTTTTTTAGCGGTTTTTCATTGTTAAGTGGGGCAGCCGTATTTTGTGCAGGATTTTGTTGCGGCGAGTTTTCCTGCCCGTCTGTACCGCTTCCGCAAATAGGACAAAAATTACCCTCAAATTCATTTCCGCATTTTTTACATTTCATTTCTTTTCCTCCTAAATTTCAAAATTATGACTACACATAGGAAAATATTAGTAGACAAATGTATTATATAGGAATTGTTTTACAATGTCAACCATGTAATACTAATATTATAGTATAATTCTTACGAGGTGATGTCTTGTGAATCGGATAAAGGAACTGCGGGAGGACAGGGATTTACGACAGATAGATTTGGCAAACGCAACCGGCATTGACCAAAAAACACTTTCCAACTACGAAACCGAAAAAACCAAGCCGACAAGTGATGTTTTAATTCGATTGGCAGATTATTTTGATGTTAGTGTAGATTATCTTATCGGGAGAACAGATATTACCCTTTATGAAAAAGAAGGAATAATAAAACAAATTGAAAGCGTTGAAAACCTCTTAAAAAGCATAAAAGTTTTCCTTAAAAAGCAATAAAGCGAGCGAAGAAATTCGCTCGCTTTTCTCTTTAAAATCTTTATTCTACTGCGACAGTTGTCGGTTCTCGTCAATGATAGTGGCTTTTAAAAATCGGTTACTATAATCAATAAATTACGGTTTGCGCCCAAACTGAGGTTTGCAGTTTTCGTTGGTACTTATATAATTGCTTAACATACCGTACGGGTCGTCGTAATCTGCATTCCAACTTTCCCTGCCGCATTCAAATGCGCCGTTATTCATTTCACCCAAGAAAACGCCCCACTCTCTTGTGGCA
>JAZLFY010000288.1:0-2747 GCA_045616025.1 Acutalibacteraceae bacterium
AGCACCATTGCGCAACTGTCACCGTCAATAAAATCTTCACCGATTAAAAATGCCTGCGCCAGACCGTCGGGTGAGGGTTGAACGGCATAAGACAAATTTATGCCGTAATCTTTACCGTCACCCAAAAGGCGCTCAAAATTCGGTAAATCGGTGGGGGTTGAAATAATAAGAATATCACGAATACCGGCAAGCATAAGGGTTGAAAGAGGATAATAAATCATCGGCTTGTCGTAAACGGGTAAAAGTTGTTTTGAAGTTACCATGGTAAGCGGATAAAGCCGTGTTCCGCTGCCGCCTGCAAGAATAATACCTTTCATATTGTACACTCCTTAAAATGTTTTTATTTCAATACTGTCAATGACAATATCATTTAACGGTTTGTCGTTAGGCCCTACTTTAACCCCTGCGATGTTATCAAGTACATCAAGTCCGTCTGTTACCTGACCGAAAACGGTGTGGCGAAAATCAAGCCAGGGTGTACCGCCCATTTCTTCGTATGCTTCGGCAATACCCTCGGGGAAACCGTTTTCTTCACCCAACTGTTTTAACTGCATAAGCATATTTTCGTCCGTTGTGTGCGCCTGAACGATAAAGAACTGACTGCCGTTGGTGTTCGGTCCTGCGTTTGCCATACAAAGCGCACCCCGAAGATTATGTAAAAGGGGTGAAAATTCGTCCTCGAAACTGCCGCCCCAAATGGACTCGCCGCCCATACCTGTACCTGTCGGGTCGCCGCCCTGAATCATAAATTCATTTATAACACGGTGAAAAATTTGTCCGTTATAATAACCGTTTTTTGCGTGTGTGGTAAAATTTTCTACCGTCCGTTTTGCAATATCGCCGAAAAGTTTTACGGTAATATCGCCCATACTTGTATGGAAAACGGCAAGCGTATCGCCGCTTTTGGGCGGTTCTTTTTGTAAAATGGCCATTAAATCAACTCCTTATGTCTTATTTTACCAATTGTGACTTTATTTTACAAGTCTTTTTTAGTTTTTAAAATACAAAATAATGTTTTCGGCTAACTTTTCGGTTATCCCCTCAACTGCGGTAAGTTCCTCCGCTGTCGCCTCGCTTACCGCCTTTACCGTTTTAAAACGCTTTAGTAAAGCATCGGCTTTTTTGTCGCCTATGCCCTCAATTTTGGTAAGGGTGCGCCCGAGCATTTTTTTGCTACGGCGCTTTTTATGGTAGGTAATGGCGAAACGGTGCACCTCGTCTTGAATAGAGGTTATAAGGGTGTAGGCACTGCGGTTTGCCTTAATTGCAATATCACCGCCGCCGCCCGTTACGGCACGGGTACGGTGTTTGCCGTCCTTTACCATACCGAAAAGCGGAACATCAATTTTATGTTTTTCAAATATCGGTTGTACGGCACTTATCTGCCCTTTGCCGCCGTCAAGCAAAATAAGGTCGGGCAGGGTAGAAAAGCCCTCGTCCGTGCCCTTTTCGTATTCGGTAAACCGGCGGTCAAGCACCTCTGCCATACTGCGGTAATCGTCCTGCCCTATAAAAGATTTTATCTTGAAAAGTTTATAATTTCGCTTGTAGGGTTTGCCGTCAACAAAGGCCACCATTGCGCCGACATTTTCGTCACCTGCCGTGTTTGAAATATCGTAAGACTCAATAATTCGGGGAATTTGCGGCAACCCCAAAAGCACCGAAAGTTCGTTAAGCGCCGTCATTTCTCTTGTCGCACGGTTTTTAATCTGCGCCAAATGGTCGGCGGCATTTTTGCGGCACATTTCGGTAAGCTCTCTTTGTTCGCCCCTTTCGGGTTTTATAATTTCCACCTTTTTGCCTGCTTTTTCGGTAAGCATTTTGGTAAGCAGCGGTTTGTCCTCAATTTCAAAATCAACTAAAATTCTGGGCGGAATATCCTCACGCTCGGAATAATACTGGCTTATAACCTGTAAGTAAAGTTCGCCCTTTTCGGGTGCGCCGTCAAAGGTGTAAACAATTTTATCACATAGCCGGCGGTTTTTAATAACAAGAACACCCACCGCCGCACCGTTTTCCGAAACGGCGGAACAAAAAACATCTTCACGGGAATAGGTGCACATTACCACCTTTTGCTTATCGCCCGTTTTTTCAACCGCTTTTATGCGGTCACGCAGTTTTGCGGCATATTCAAAATCAAGCTTTTCCGCCGCTTTTTCCATTTTCTCGCGTAAAATATCGGTAATTTCACGGTTGCCGTTTTTAATGAATTTCACCGCTTGATTTAATGTATCAAGATACTGTTCTCTTGTTTGCTTTGCACGGCAGGGCGCATCGCAAAGCCCTATATGGTAGTTAAGGCAGGGCTTTGAATACTTATCAAAACTTCTTGTGCAGTCGGGAAGCATAAAGATTTTGCGCACCTCGTCAACCGTGTCTTTAACAACAAAGGAGGAATAATACGGGCCTATATATTTTGCGCCGTCATCATATTTTTGCATAGCCGATACAAGTTTAGGCCACCGTTCATTGGTGATTTTAATATAGTGATACCCCTTATCGTCTTTAAGAAGTATGTTGTATTTCGGTTTGTGTTCCTTAATTAAGGAGTTTTCAAGAATAAGTGCTTCAAATTCGCTGTCGCAAAGAATATAGGAAAAATCGTTCACATTTTCGACCATACGGCGCACCTTATCGGTGTGTGCGGTGCCCTTGCCGAAATACTGTGTAACACGGTTTTTAAGCGCCTTTGCTTTGCCGATGTAGATAATCTTGCCCGTCTTGTCCTTCATAATGTAAACACCGGG
>JAZLFY010000289.1:0-8687 GCA_045616025.1 Acutalibacteraceae bacterium
ATTACCGGCGGCGATACAAACCTTTTTGTTGCCAACGGTTACTACTTAAAGGTTGGTCCGCTTTCGGGTGCTAAAATCGGTGTTACGGGCAGCGGCAAATTCGCTGTCGGTGACGGTGTTCGTGCGGCGGACTATATCGGCGCTTTCTATCCTGATGATCCGTCACATATCGTTATGGCAGATGCTTACGGTGACCTTATGATAGGTAACCACTACCACTGCGAATGCGGCGGCAACTGCTCTGCCGCTTCCGCAATCGGTCATGTTTGCGACGCGGCTCAGGCGTGGAAACCGCTTACCAGCACCACGCTTGACGGTATTAAAATGACGGCGGCAAATCTTACTACGGCGCTTAAAGAAGGCGGCAACTTCTATCTTGCCGATAATACCGTTTGGCCCGGCAACCTTATGGTAAACGAGGGTAAAACCCTTAATATATGTCTTAACGGCTTTACATTTACTTCACAAAACATCAGCCGTCCGCTTACCCTTAATAATGGCGGCAACCGTGTAAACTTCTGCGATTGCTCCATAACAAAGACCGGCAAAATGTATCTTACAGGTACCAACAATTCTGCTTTTGTGCTTGCAAACGCGGCTTCCGGCAGTAAAGAATCCGACTTTGTATTCAACTGGTACGGCGGTACTCTTGACGGCAGCGGTGTAACGGCGGAAACTTCGCTTTTCAACATTTCAAGCACCACGGGTAAAGCAATAGTAAACATTTTGGGCGGTAAGATTATCGGCCCGCCCAAGACCACCCAGGGCGGTGTTTACAAGAACACATATTATAAAACCGATCACGCTTCGGTTATCAATGTCTATGGCGGCGAAATTGACGCTTCAAAGACGGTGGCGCAGGGTACTGCAAAGAATACAAACGGTAAAGCAACCGCAATTTATTCCTACGGCGATATGAATATTTACGGCGGCACCGTTATAGGCGGTACGGCAAAGCGCTTTGAAGACGATACCTCGGGTACAGGTTTCGGCGGTACGATTTATCTCGGCGCCGGAAAATCAATACTTAATATTTCGGGCGGTAAAGTTGTAGGCGGTACTGCGTATAGCGGCGGTGCTATCGCCACAAATAACGCCGGCTCTATTATCAATATTACCGGCGGCGAAATTGTAGGCGGTAACGCCGAATACGGCGGCGCAATATACGGCGGCGCAGGTGCGGCAATTAATATGAGCGGCGGTAAAATCACCGGCGGTAAGGCTACTTCGGGCGGCGCTGTTTACAGTAAAATGCCTCTTAATCTTTCCGGCGACGCCGTAATTTCGGGCGGTTATGCAACAAGCATCGGCGGTAACATTTATATGTACGGCAAGGAACTTAACCTTTCCGGTAATGCCGTTATCGAGGGCGGTACATGTGATAACCACGGCGGCAATATTTACAGTAACAACCTTATAAATATTAACGGCGGCGAAATTAAAGACGGTAAAGGTAAAATATGCGGTAACATTTCGGCAAACGGCGACAAATCAAAGATTGTTATGACCGCCGGCACCGTAAAAGACGGCGCAAGTAAAGATGCCAACCGCGGCAATATTTACATTTGGAACACGGCAGGTGTTACAACCGAAGAAACCCAAATGATAACCGTGTTTGATATGTCGGGCGGTACCGTTACCGCCACCAAAGATGTGCCGGACGGATACAATGGCGGCGGTGTATATTTAAGCAAAACCGCTTCAAAGGACGGCAAGTTCTATAATTCCACAATGAATGTTTCGGGTACTGCCAAAATAATCGGCAATAAGGGTGCCAATATTTATCTTGCAACCGATAAATATATAAACACAGGCGCTCTTGACAGTTCAGCCGAATTCGGTATATCTATGGCAACTATCGGCAGGGCTGTAACCGGCGACGGCGTTAAGGCAACCGATTACATTAAAAACTTCAAAGCGGATAATGTAAACAATGTTGTCGTAGCAGGCAAAAATGACGATATTTATCTTGAAAGCGAACATCAGCACTGCGTTTGCGGTGAAAACTGCGAAGTTTTGACAAACGAAAAGGCGGAAGGTTATGCGGCAGCAACGGCGGCGCATACCTGCGACGAAAGTACTGCATGGCAACCGATTACCTCCACTTCGGTAAACGGTGTTACAATGGCGGCGGCGGATATTGTTACCGCACTTAAAAACGGCGGTAATTACTATATCGACCAGGATAATATGGTATGGCCCGGAAATGTCGCGGTAAATAACGGCAAAGTTCTTAATATTTGCTTTAACGGCAAAACGGTAAAATATGACGGCAGTTCAAGACCGTTCACCCTTAATAACGGCACTTGCGATATTAACTTCTGCGATTGTACCGAAGGCAAGAAAGGTAAATTTACCACATCTTCCACCACCAATAATACATTCCTTTTGGCAAGTGACGCCAATAGTGATTACTGCTTTAACTGGTTCGGCGGCACGCTTGATGCAAGCGGCGATACCGATACTTCTTACCTTATGATGACAAGTAATGTTAAGAGCGGCGGCAGGGCGATATTCAGTCTTTATGACGGTAAAATCGTTCCCGGCAAAAACACCAAGCAGGCGGGCGTTTTCTACGATTATACTTCCACCGCGCACGTTGGTCAGTTCAATGTTTACGGCGGTGTGATTGATGCTTCCGCCACAACCGCTACACCTACGGGCAATAATAACGGCGGTAAGGCAACGGTTGCCGCAAGTGCGTATGCCATTAATATTCACGGCGGTAAGATTTTTGCAGGTACCGTTAAACAGTACAGTTCCGATACCACCGGTTCGGGCTTCGGCGGCGCATTCTATCTCGGATATACTACATCGACCTACACTCAAACAGGCGGTACCGTATATGCCGGTAAGGCGTACGCAGGCGGCGCTATTGCTACCAACTCGTCAAAGGCGAAAATTACAATAAGCGGCGGTGTAATCGACGGTAACACCGAAGATAATAAAGAAATAAGCGGCGGCAATGCCACTTCGGGCGGTCTTATTTACAGTAAATCTCCCGTAGAAATAACCGGCGGTACTCTTAAAAACGGTCACGCGACCGGCACGGGCGGAAACATCTATATGAGCAGCTCCACACTTACCTTGTCCGATAAGGCAGTTCTTACAGCCGGTAATGCGAAAAACCACGGCGGTAATATTTACAGCAACAATGTTATAAATATTAACGGCGGCGAAATAAGCGAAGGTGTAAGTGAAAACGGCGGCGGCAATATTTCCGCCAACGGTGATGCTTCCAAGGTTATTATGACCGCAGGTATCATAAAAGACGGTGTCAGCAAGACCAATGAAAACCGAGGTAACCTTTATCTTTGGAATACCATAGGTGCTACCAAGACAGAAAGCGAAAAGGTTGTTGTGTTCGATATGTCGGGCGGCGAAATAACCGCAACCCACGCTGTACCGGACGGATACAAGGGCGGCGGCGTGTTCCTTGCAAGCGCCAAAGAAAAGAATGATACCGGAACTACCTTCTATAACCCCGTTATGAATGTATCGGGCAGTGCGAAGATTTACGGTAACAAGAGCACCGGTAATCTTGTCGGTTCTAACCTTTATTTCTCATCAACACGCTTCCTGATTGAAACGGTCGGAACACTCACAAACGAAGCAAAAATCGGTATAACAATGAAAACACCGGGCGTGTTCTCGAACACCGGTAAAGAATACGCCACTACCGGTCAGTTTGTTTCCGATGATGCGGTTTACAGCGTAGCCGTTTCCGGCGACGGACTTAAACTTACCAAATAAACGGCAAAAGAACATATTAACGAGATTGATATTTTAACAAAAACAGGCACAGCGATAATACGCTGCGCCTGTTTTTTACCGATTGTTTTCAAAATGTGCGGATATAGTACAGTTTTTTTCGTCAAATTCAATTATCACATTTCTTGAACGAATATAAAAACAGCAGAAAGGAGGTTGAATAATCGGGGTGTTTGAAACCCTATCATCCTGATACATTTGTTTAGGGTCGGCAGTATTGCTGAATTTGATTTCACCGTGAGCAGAAAAAGGATTGATTAGTTTAACATCCCGAACGTTTTGAAAATTTATCCTTATCAGATTTTGTTCAAAGGTTTTTACTTTTCCGGCTTCCTGATAATAGGGTGCGATCTGTTTCCAACCTGAGATGTCAAACAAAAGGGTTATATCTCCGGCAGAATAATCTGCTCTTTTTTTTATGAGAAGTTCTATCAGATGAGCGTCTTCCATTGACGGAAAACCGCCAATAACATCGATGATGTTTTCTGCGCCGTTTATGATTTCACATTCCGGATTTGTCAAATATAATTTGTGCATAAATTATTACCCTCTAAAAAACAACAATATCTTTTTCGCCTTTGTTTCAAACTTTAATGAAACAATATCGCAACTACTGTCCTAAAAAACGGACAACACATAAAACATTTAATTGTGCCCGACAATTGTCTATGCCTTGCCGGGCTACTGTGCATATAACTGCATAGATAAAATCTGCCACCTGCCCTACATAGCATTTCTTTTAACATTCTCGATAGGAATGATTGTTGTGGCAGACGGTCGGATAGAGAGAAAAAAGAAATAAAATTTATTGATTATATTTGAATAATTACACATTTGCACATAATTTGCACATAATATTATTGACAAATTGAATAATTTGCGTATAATAAATTATGGAGGCGATTATAAATGAAAAATGTAAATGTTACGCTCAGAGTGGATGAAGAACTGAAAAAACAGGCGGATACACTTTTTGACGAACTAGGCTTAAGTCTTTCCACTGCGTTTAATATTTTTCTGCGTCAGTCGGTGCGTGAGCAACAAATACCGTTCAAGGTTTGCAAAAATGTTCCGAACGCTAAAACTCTCGCCGCAATGGAAGATGCCGAAAACGGAACAAACCTCTTTGGTCCGTTTGACGATATGGCGTCTTTGATGGAGGCACTTAATGCTTAAAGTTGAATTTACAAATCAATTCAAAAAAGATTATAAGCTTGCCGTAAAAAGAGGCTGTAATCCAAAAGAATTGGAAACGGTAGTGGGTTTTCTCATAAATGAGCAACCCTTACCGGAAAAATATAAAGACCACGCACTTGTTAATTCCAAAAATTATAAAGATATGCGTGAATGCCATATTGAACCGGATTGGTTGCTTGTATATAAAGTGTATGAAGATATGCTTATTTTACGGCTTATCAGAACCGGAAGCCATAGCGATTTGTTTTAATAAATCAGAAAAGTGCCGCAAAGTCTTACACAAATTGACTTTGCGGCATTATTTATTTTATAAATATTCCTTAAAATCGCATTTCGGGAATGAAACATTTTAATTTATTTGAAAAACAGTATTGATATTATTCCCAAAACTGTGTATAATGTTAATGAAAAACAAAGCGAGGTGTCAAAATGGAATATATTAAAGTATCTGTTGCGGCAGAAAAATGGGGAATCTCGGCACGACGGGTGCGTATTTTGTGTGCAGAGGATAAAATCCCCGGTGTTATTAAAAAAGGAAAGCTTTATATGATTCCCGAAAATGCCGAAAAACCGATTGACGGCAGAATTGCCCGTGCAGGACTTTTGGCAGTTATTGAGGAGAAAAAGAAAAAATTGCAGAGTCTTCGCCCGTTGACACCGGGCGAGGTGGCACGGCTTCGAGAAGAATTTATGGTGGACTTCACCTATAATTCCAATGCCATTGAGGGCAACACCCTGACACTTAAAGAAACTGCCATGGTTTTGGAGGGTATGACCATTGACCAAAAGCCGCTCAAAGACCACTTGGAGGCGGTGGGACATAAGGACGCCTTTTTGTATGTGGAGGATATTGCAGGTAGGAACACTACTCTGACCGATAGCGTTATTAAAAACATTCACTCTCTTGTGCTTATGAATCAGCCCGAAGACAAGGGTGTCTTTCGCCGTATTCCCGTAAAAATTATGGGAGCATACACAGAGCCGGTACAGCCGTATCTCATTGAGCCGAAAATCACCGAACTGCTCTTAGTAAATGAAGAACGCAAAACCACGATGAACCCGATTGAACGAATTGCCCGTTTCCACTTGGAATTTGAGGGCATACACCCCTTTATTGACGGCAACGGCAGAACGGGACGACTGCTAATGAATTTGGATTTGATTCAGAACGGTTACCCGCCTATCAATGTAAAATTTACCGACCGCAAACGCTATTATGATGCATTCGATGCCTTTTACCGTGACGGCAATGGGGGTAAAATGACCGAACTTATATCCGAATATGTGGATAAACGGCTGGATGAGTATTTGAAAGTTTTAAGTTAGTTTCCCTCATTGCATATTTGTATTTATTGCAGAAAAGAAAAGTTAAACCGTGAATTAAAATTACATATTATATAAAGATGCCGCCCGATTGATTTCGGACGGCATTGATTATTTAAAACAACCGTTTATAAACTTTAATGTTTCGTAAATCAAAATTCGTAAAAGAAAAAACATAATATCTCCTTAGTTCACATTTAATAAATTGTGCAAAAATATTTATATCATATTAAAATGAATAAAAGCGCTTTTAATAGCATCTTCTTTATCTTTAGGGCAGGGACATACTCTTTTTGTCGGGTCAAGTCTGTTATAGGCGTTTCTCCTCGGCAAACCGCATTTTTCTTTCATATGGGCAATCCAACAGGTTTTTACCGAATATCCATATGTATTCTTTATATATTCTTGAATTTCTTTATATGTTGCCATTGTGCTGTTCTCCTTTATATTATTACCGTTCAAACTCAACCGTTTCAGCGGTCATATTAACATCAATCACTTTATATCCTGCCGCCATCCAACCGTGAGCAATGGAATGTGTGGTGGTGTTTGCCCAGAATGCACGGTGTTTGCGTGACGACTCCGGTAGTGTGAAACCGATTATTTTCTCAATTTCATTAAAGGTGAGCGTAACCGATTTTGAATTTGAATTGATAAGCATATCGGTGAGCCGCCTGTATTTTTTGCTGACAGTAATTTTATTATCAGAAAAAGTGTCTTTTGGCACTTCGCTTTCGCCTTTCATTGCCTTAACCTCCTCTTCCAAAACCTTTATTCTGTCGAGCATTTCAAGGATTATTTTTTCGTATTCCATATTTCTTCCTCCTTTTGTTTTTTACATAATACCACATCGGTACTAAAATGTCAAGTATTTATTTTGACTTTTTAGTACCGATGCGTAAAAATAATGCCTTCCGATTGATTTCGGACGGCATTGTTCATTTTATCTCTTGTTCTCTGTCGTCAAACAAATCACTATCGAAAAACTCTCTGACCGTGATCTCCAACCCGTCGCAGATTTTCTTAATGGAAACTACGCCGGGATTTTTGCTTTTTGTGTTCAGCATACTGTAAATGGTGGACGGTGCAACACCCGATATATTTGCCAATGCATTGATTGCAATGTTTTTGCTTTGACAAAGTTCAATTATTCTGTTGGCTACTGCATCTTTTGTATTCATTTTTCTTCTGAAATTTCACCGTGTTCTTGTTCAAACTTTTCAATGCACTGTCTAACTAAATACAATATTTGACCGTTGATTGAACGACCCTCGTATTCTGCAACAGATTTAAGTTTCCTATGAGTATTCGGGTCAATTTCAATGCCAAGATGTTTATTATCTTTATTCCTCATAATACCACCTCAAAATAAACTTAATTTAAGTATATTTTAAGATTATTTTGTGATATAATGTTTTAAGTATACTTGATTTAAGTATACCAAATTTGTTGTAGGTGGTAGAAAAATGACTTGCTGTTTTATCGGACACAGAAAAATCGAGGACACGCCGGAACTAAGGAACCGGTTGCGGAGCATTTTGCTTGATTTAGTAGAAAACGGGACGGTTAATTTTATTTTCGGAGACCATTCGGCATTTGATAGTTTGTGTTACGAATTGGTGACGGAATTAAAAGAAAAATACCCCGAAATCAAACGGATAAATTTCCGCAAAGATTACGAGGATACTGACGATTATACCATGCAGTTTTTGATTGTCGGATATGAAGAGAGCATCTGCCCGAAAGACGTAGGCAACGCCGGCAGAGCAAGTTATGTGGAACGCAATCAGGCGATGATTCGTGAAAGCGATGTTTGTATCTTTTATTATGACGAAAACTACCTCCCCGCCCGTAGAAGAAATAGTCGCCACCACCTCACTGACTACCAACCCAAAAGTGGCACCGCCCTTGCCTACCACTACGCCGAAAGCAAAAAGAAAATCATCATAAATTGCTTCTGCCATGACACCAATAATACTAAGCCATAAAGCGAAAATATATGCGAGGTTTCGACCTCGCTATTTTTCGCAATTTTTCTTGAATTTCGGTATATTTTGGCATAAAACATATTGCATAATCCGACAGTTTATGATATTATTATTATGTAATTTTATATCCTGCTATAAAGGAGCATTTTACAATGGGAAACGAAAACATTGAACGCTGGTATTCTATGAACGAAATCGCTGAGTATTTGGGCATTACTCGTGACACTGCCCTGACTTGGATTGAAAAACGCGGTATGCCCGGTGTTAAAGTCGGCCGAACTTGGAAATTCAAAATCAGTGAAATTGATGCTTGGATGAGATCTGGTAAAACAGGTAATGATTGACACGGGTCAGTCCATTTTATTGTACATAGGTTGAAGTATACTATCTCATATAAAATGGGATATT
>JAZLFY010000290.1:0-3644 GCA_045616025.1 Acutalibacteraceae bacterium
TATAGAGAATATCGGCACGAAACGGAACTGATGTGCCTATTGCCTCCTCTGTGCCGAAATCCGAAACGGGATAAGAGAGGTCTAACGGCTCGTCTATTTCGGTTTCGATTGGTGTGCTCAGTTCATAGTTTGCATAGGTGTTTTCAAGCGAGGCGACAAAACTTGCGGCATCACCCTCAAAAGAATCGTCACGGATAAGAATGCTTTTGTATCCGCTTACAGATGCATAGCGGTAGCCCTTATCTACGGATATTTTGCCGCCGAAAGTTTTTTGAATAACATAATCGGTATTACTTATAATCAAATTCGGATATGTTCCGCTTGAAGCAGTTTTTCCGTCTGAAAATCTTGCTATAAAATATCCGTCACCGTATTCACTGCTAAACGACCATGAAAGGTCTTTAAGTGCTACCGTTCCAACCCGTTTTATTGCCTTTTGCGGTGTTAATTCGTCATACACCTCTCTTGCCGATTTAAGACCGTCAGGAAAATAGGTCAGTGTCGGCAAGTTTATACTGCTTTCGGTATATTCTTCAAAGTCCGATATCCGTTTACCCGACCAGACAAGAGATACACAGGTGTTGTCAGAACTGCCTGTAATATAAAGATAGCCGTCTGTTTCGGGGGTGTATGTTTTGACCGATTTTGATAATATGGTTTCACTTTCCGGTGTTACGGGTTCGGTTTCCCCTCCTATACTTTCGGTAAACCCAAGTGAGGTATAGTCGCCCGAAATACAGTATTTTTTACCGCCGATAAGTCGGGCATAAGTGCCGCCGAACTGGTTAAAACCGACCGTTTTAATTGAGGTGGCGGTATTGTTTACAAAACTTCCGTTTTGAACATTGGTGATGCCCTTTATTGATGTTACGGTTGCGGTACCGTCAAAAATATCGTTTTCGCCGCCCGATGTACGGTACAGAAATTGTGCACCGAATATATCGCCTTTACTTTCAAGATTTTCGGCTTTGCCGACCGTCATATCGGGGTAATTACCGTCAATTTTTGCGTAATCGGTAAGGTCGGGTGTATCACCGGTATCGCCTTTATCCCCCTTATCGCCTTTGTCGCCTTTATCGCCTTTTTCTCCTGTGTCACCTTTATCGCCTTTGGGGCCCGTGTTTCCTCTGACACCGCGCTCGCCCGTGTCACCTTTATCTCCCTTTTCGCCTTTTGGGCCTCTTTCGCCCTGTGCACCGGTATCGCCCGTGTCACCTTTATCGCCTTTGTCGCCTTTGTCACCCTTGTCGCCTTTGTCACCCTTATCACCTTTGTCCCCCTTATCGCCGTCGTGCGCGCCGCTTTCTATTTCTTCGCGCAGCGAAAGTACCTCGTCAACCGCCATATCGGCGGCGTTTAGTATATCGGCATAGCGTGACTCGTCCGGCTCTTCGGGGAACTGTCCTTCTTCGTAACCCGAAGACAGAACGGGCACATCCACACTGTTGGTGGTAATTCTTTGTTCGCCTTTGTGTCCTGTAAGCGACAGTTTAAAGTAATCTGATTTAAGCGCTTCATAGGGTACAAAATAGGTGGTTTCGTCAATTTGTGAGGGTGTATTACCTATAAGCGGCATAATAATCGGCTCGTCTTCACCGTCGGCGGTAAAATATGCGGTTTTTGAAAAGGTATCCCAACTGCTGTCGAAACTGAAATTAATTTTGACATAGCGGACACTTTCCGACACCGCCGTATCGCCCGTAACGGTTAAAACCTGACCGTTGATGTTTGCGTATAACATTTATTCTCCTTTCCCTGCTGCCCGAAAAAAAGATAGTACAAATAAGGGCGACTTTCACCGACATTTTTGTTGAAAACACATTTAAACTATGATAAAATAAAGCAAAACAAACAGATAAATCGGTGATTTTATGGAAAATGTTAAACTTGAATTCGGTTACGGGCAGGGTGTTCAAACGGTTGTATGCCCCCAAAAAAACCTGCAAAAAATACTTACCGCAAAGGAAATCAAGCACGAAAGGTTTGGTGCAGATGCGGTAAAATATGCGCTTAAAAACCCTATTGGGAGTAAAAAACTTTGTGAATTTGATTTAGCGGACAAAAGCATTGTAATTATTACAAGCGATATTTCCCGTCCGCTTCCCTCCTTTGAAGTGTTACCCGACATACTTGACGAACTGTATGCGGCAGGGGCAAAGAAAGAAAATATTACGGTGGTGTTTGCGCTCGGCTCTCACCGTAACCACACCGAAGAAGAAAAGAAACATCTTGTCGGCGAAAGGGTTTACAGCGAGGTTGCCTGTGTTGACTCCGACACAAACGACTGTATCCGTATGGGTGTAACCAAAAACGGCACACCGGTTGATATTACAAAGTCGGTTGCAAATGCCGATTTCCGTATCGGTGTGGGCAATATTGAATTTCATTATTTTGCAGGATTTTCGGGCGGTGCAAAGGCGATTATGCCGGGTGTTTCCACCCCAGATGCGATACAGAGTAACCACTCGCTTATGGTAAGTGACGATGCGTGCGCAGGTAAACTTGAGGGTAATCCGCTTCGTGCCGACATTGAGGAAGCCGAAACATTTTGCCACCTTGATTTTATAGTAAATGTTGTGTTAAGCGAGCATAAGGAAATTGTTTATGCCGTTGCAGGCGATGTAACAAAAGCGCACCGAGTAGGTTGCAAATATCTTGAAAATATGTACCGTTGCCCGATAAAAGAAAGGGCGGATATTGTTATTGTTTCGCAGGGCGGCGCACCGAAAGATGCAAACCTTTACCAGACACAAAAGGCGCTTGACAACTCAAAACACGCCGTTAAAAAGGGCGGAACGATAATTCTTATCGGCGAGTGCAAAGAGGGTTTCGGCAGTGCAAAGTTTGAAAGTTGGCTTAAAGAAGCACCCGACTCGCACTCCCTTATTGACAGAATAAAAACCGATTTCCAACTTGGCGGACATAAGGCGGCGGCTATTGCAATGGTGCTTGAAAATGCCGAAATTGACCTTGTAAGTTCTTTTGACGAACAGACGGTTAAGGACATTTTCTTAACACCGAAGACGGGCGCACAGGCGGCTTTTGACGATGCGCTTAAAAGATACGGTGAAAATGCAACGGTAATTGCAATGCCGTTTGGCGGCGCAACATTACCCGTTTGCGAATAAAAAGCACCAATATGTTTTGTGCGGAAATTGACGGGAGGGCGTGGAAGCCCTCCCCTACAACATATCAATATATATTGACGAAATTTGTAGGGGTTGGCGCCCACGACAACCCGTTTGTTTTGTGCGAAAATTGACGGGAGGGCGTGGAAGCCCTCCCCTACAACATTTAACATCATTTCAAACAAATCAAAGTCAAACCATGCGTTTGGCTTTTTTGTTTTTTTGCATAAAATACGAAGTATTTTTTCTTTTATTCTTATATTCTTTATATGTGTATTGTTGTTTGTTTGTTGATTGATTGTTGCTGCAAGGTAATAAAGGGCTTAAAAGTATGCTTGTTTACTGTGTTTTTCGGGGTGAATTTGATTGTTGAAAAAATGAAAATTTTAAAGTTGTTTTTTCGGCGGAAATACTTTGCAAGGACAGTCCCGTGTTATTATAAAAACCTTTTCGGTTTTTAAAAAATTATAAAGATTTATCTTGCGACTTTCAACGACAAAAAAACACCCGTGAGGG
>JAZLFY010000291.1:0-4529 GCA_045616025.1 Acutalibacteraceae bacterium
CTTTAATTGTATATTCGGCGACAACTTTACCGCCTTTTATATGCTTTTGGACAACTTCTTTTGCCTTTTCGGCGGTCATCTTAACATAGGTGACCTTTTCTTTGCCCGATTCGTAAACCTCTACGACCGGCTCGAACTGGCAAATACCAATACATCCGGTTTGAGAAACCGTAACTTTACCGGAAAGACCTTCATTGTTGACTTCCTCAACAAATGCGTTAAGTACGGGACGCGCACCGGCGGCAATACCGCAGGTTGCCATACCGACTACTACTCTGATTTCGCCGGCACCCTCGCGAAGGACAACCTTGTCCTTCATTTTGTCTTTGATTGCTTGAAGTTCTGCTAAAGATTTCATATATTTCATCCTTTCTATAAAATGCGTGTTTATTAAAAGCCGTCATATTGTTCTTGCAAATATTCTTCGGCCCATTTAATAACCTCGTAACTGTTAAGCGGTACACCCTCAAGAACTTCGCGAAGTTCTCTTGTATCTATTCCGACTGTTTTATTGCCATTAATATGTGTGAATAAAAAGTCGGTATCGGGGTGTCCCTGAATTAATGTGGTAACTGTTGAAACAATGTCGCCCAGCGGAGTAAAATCAAGGTGGTTTTTATAAAAGGTTGCCGTGACTTTTGTGCCGTGGTCTGCCGGTTTATCACTTGAAGTAATCTTAAATTCGCCGCCCGTTTGCTCTGCCGCCAATTTTAAAAGCGGAACACCGAGCCCAACCTTTCTTGTGGTACGGGTTGTATAAAACGGATCGGTTACTGCCCGCACCGTTTCTTCGCTCATACCGCAACCGTCATCAATAATCGAAAGTGTTAAGATTTCTTCGGTTTCGTCAAGTCGAATTTCGGTAAGTGTTGCATTTGCCTTTACCGAATTTTCGGCAACATCCAATATATTAAGGGATAGTTCTTTCATTGTTTCACCTTAACATTTTAAACAGGTTTTTTACGACAAGCGCACCGCTGTATGGCTCGTCTTCAATATCAAAATAGTTTTCTTTATCTTTAAAGTCGGTAAGGTAATGCGCATCGGAACTGATTATAACCTTTTTATCCTCTAACCCGTATTTTTTCTTGTATTCTTCAACCTTTTCTTTGTCTTTCAGTTCGACAATATCAAAGTGCGGAGTTTCGGGATATGTACCGAGCACGGCGATTACACCGTTTGCCTGACGGTCAATATGTGCAGGATAACAGATGCCACCGAAATTTTTTACAAGTTCGGGCGCTTCGTCAAGAGAAACGGTGGTGGCATTAGGCAAGAGATTTTCCTCTTCTGCTACCACATTGTCTTCCCCGTCGGTAATTAACTGGTTGCCGAAAATGTCAACACGGTTTTTTATAAGTACACGCCTTGTTTCTATTTCCTTATCAAAACGCATTGCATCTTGTAGGTTTTCAAAAAGGCATATAACATGTATATCCTCTGCCGTGGTAAGTTCCATACCGGCAACGGGGATAATGCCGTATTTTTTTGCCGCTTCAAAAAAAGCGGGACAGTTTTTGCAACTGTTATGGTCGGTAAGCGCCATAATATTCAGTCCGCAGAGCGAACCCATACCTGCAATATTGTTCGGTGTGTTATCGTTGTCCGCACAGGGCGACAGGCAGGAGTGTATGTGAAAATCGTAGTAATATCTGTTCATTAAACCTTACCTGCCAACCTTTCCGCAACACCAAAGGCGGTAAGGTCGGTATAAAGTATGTTTATCATTTTATCGTTTGCCGTTTTGACAAGGTCTTCGGGCAATATTACACCCTCACAAAGAATAACGCAGGAAACATCCGAAAGTGAAGCAACGGCGATTACATTTACATTTGACATAATTGTAATCCAGGCGTTGTCCGCCTGCGCCCTGCCCATAACCCAACTTAAAAGGTCGCCTTGATATGCGCCCTTAATTTCCCTTTCGGGAACGGGAAGGCAACAACCGCTGAATTCGGGTAAAGAAGAAAGTTCCAAAACCGTCATTTATCTTCACCCTCCTGCTGTTTTTGTTTTTTTATGGGGCATAAATCAATTTTTGCCTTTTTCTTGACAATATCTTCGGCAAAAGCCCTGCAAGACGGAGCGCCGCAGGCACCGCAGTCTATTCCCGGCAGTTCGTCTTTAAGGCGTTGAATATCCGCCATCATACGAAGTGACTCTGCCATATTATCGCTAAGGCGTGTAATGGGTATATAATCGGGTAATTTATCGAACAGATAATATTCAGGTATGTAGGAAGCATCCTTATCAATAAAGTTCATTGAAACAGGAAGATACCGGCGCAGGCTTTGAAGCCGTGCCTTTGCGACAAAGGGGTTTTCAACCGCCAAAACGCCGCCGACACAACCGCCCATGCAGGCATTAAGTTCAATAAACTCAAGTTCGGGAATATTTCCGTTTTCTATCTGGTCAAGTACACTGATAACATTATCTATTCCGTCCGCCGCAAGATAGTTATCGTTGAACATTGCCGTGGCTTCGCCGCCGGTTGAAGCCCAACCGATACCTATCATACCCGAATCGGAAAGCGATTTTATTTCGTCGTCCCTTGACATTTCACCGATAAGCAGGAAATAAATATCACTTATTGAAATTACCAAATCAACCTGACTCGGAGTATCGGGAAATCCCATTCGCACCGAACTTACCTTTGCGGGACACGGGGATATGAAACATACCCCAATATCCTCGGGTTTCAGTTCGGGATGTTCTTTAAGTGCCTTTTCACGCGAAAGTCTTGCCGCAATCTCCATTGGAGGTAACATATGCAAAACATTATCTGTAAGTGACGGAAAACGAAGCATAATCAATCGGTTAACCGCAGGGCAAGCCGAACTGATAACCGGTTTTTTTATTCCGTCGGTTTTAAGATAAAGGCGTGTATATGCCGTGACAAGTTCCGCCGCTTTTGATACTTCAAAAACATCATCAAACCCGATTTTTAAAAGTCCGTTAAGTACATAGTCCACATCGTCGAGGTTGTCAAACTGACCGTAAAGCGTGGGAGCCGGAAGAGCAATTTTGTATTTAAACCGCTTCAAATCGTCAATACTTGACGAAACGGCACGCTTTGCCTTATGGTTACAGACACGGATGCACTCGCCGCAGTCGATACATCTTTCATGATTAATTACGGCGTGACCGTTTTTAATTCTTATTGCCTCGGTTGGACAGTGCCTTAAACAAGTGGTACAACCGGTACATTTTGATTTGTCAAGTTGTACCGAGTGTTCATAAATAGGTGTCATAGTTTAAGCACCCGCTTTATAAATTTACCGTCATTAAAACGGTGGTGCCGACACCGACCTCGGTTTTAATTTTCATAGAATCTGTGTAACGTTTCATATTCGGAAGTCCCATTCCTGCGCCGAAACCGAGTGAACGGATAGTATCCGTTGCGGTGGAATAACCTTCCTGCATTGCGCGTTCAATATTTTCTATGCCTGGACCGGTATCTTTTAAGACAATTTCAATACGGTCTTCAAAAACCTTAACATCGGCTATGCCGCCGCCGGCATGAATAACCATATTAATTTCGCCCTCGTACATTGCAATTGATACCCGACGAATCGTATCGGGAGAAATTCCTAACTGCCGTAAATCTTTTTTGACCTGTACCGATGCCTGACCGGCAGATGTAAAATCTTTGCCGTCAACATCGAAATGGAATATCAGTTCTTCGCTCACTTTTTAATCTTGTTGCCTATAAGTCCGTTGGAATAAAGTATTCCGCAGGCCTCGTAAAGACGCCTTTCAGTACACATAATTACTATGCCGTTTTCACGGGCAAGTTCAACCATTTCCTCGGTTGGTCTTTTAGAGCGAACGAAAACTATACAAATCATATCCATCATTTCGGCAGTACGGATAACCTGGGGATTAACAAGACCTGAAAGCAAAACCGCCTGGTCTTTTACATAAGCCAACACATCGCTCATAAGGTCGCATCCGCAAGCGGAATAAACCTGGCGATCCAAATTTTCTTCACAACAAAGAACCTCTGCCCCCAAAAGGTCTCTGATTTTACCGATTTTCATAAATCATTTTCCTTTTTAAGAACAGTATCAGTCTGTATATTTTGCAAGAATACCCTCGACATCGTTTTCGGTAAGTCTTCCGTAAACGTCATCATTAACGGTAAGTACCGGAGCCAAACCGCAAGCACCTATGCAACGGCAAGCGGTAAGGGAGAATTTTCCGTCGGCAGTGCATTCGTCCGAGCCGATGCCGAGTTTTTCGGAAAGTTTATCAAAAATCTTACCTGAGCCCTTAACATAGCAAGCGGTACCAAGACATACAGAGATATTGTACTTTCCCTTAGGAGAAAGTGAGAACTGTGCATAAAAGGTAGAAACACCGAAAACTTTTTCAAGCGGCACATCCATACCTTCCGCAATCATTTCCTGAACTTCAAAAGGCAGATATCCGTAAATATCCTGTGCCTTCTGCATTACAACCATAAGGTTACTTTTATCGGCTTTGTGTTCGTCAATAACCGCCTTAAGTTGCTTTTCCTGTTCGGCAGT
>JAZLFY010000292.1:0-1618 GCA_045616025.1 Acutalibacteraceae bacterium
TTTTAAATATTTTTTTTAAAATTTTATAAATAAACTTGCTAAAAGCGATTATTTTTTATATAATTGTATACGGACAAATATGTTTTGGAGGAATTCATATATGAAACTCGGTATGGTGGGTTTGCCGAATGTCGGCAAATCGACACTTTTTAATGCTATAACAAATGCAGGTGCGCAGTCGGCAAACTACCCTTTCTGCACCATTGAGCCGAATGTGGGTATGGTAAGCGTGCCCGACAGCCGTCTTGAAAAATTGGCGGAAATATATTCGCCCGACAAGTTCACCCCTGCTACCATTGAGTTTGTGGATATTGCAGGTCTTGTAAAGGGCGCTTCAAAGGGCGAGGGACTTGGCAACAAGTTTTTAAGCAACATTCGTGAGGTTGACGCAATTGTTCATGTTGTCCGTTGTTTTGAAAGCACCGATATTATTCATGTTGAGGGCTCGGTTGACCCTGTGCGTGATATTGAAACCATAAATCTTGAACTTATACTTTCGGATATTGAAATTGCACAGCGCCGTCTTGATAAGGCACAAAAGGCACTTAAAGGCGACAAGACCATGCAGACCGAGGTTGATTTTCTTAAAAAGTTAATCGAACATCTTGAAAACGGACTGCCTGCAAGAAATATTGAGGTAACAAGTGATACAGCGGCAGAGGTGCTTGCAACCACCTCGCTTTTATCGGCAAAACCCGTTATTTACGCCTGCAATATGAGTGAGGACGATTTTAAAGGCGGCATTGAGGACAACAAAAATTATCTTGCCGTTAAGGAATTAGCCGAAAAAGAAAATGCCGAAATATTACCTATCTGCGCCGCAATGGAAGCGGATATGTCGGGTATGGACGAGAATGACAAGCAGATGTTCCTTGAAGATTTAGGCCTTGAACGCTCGGGACTTGACCGTATGATACAAAAGTGTTATTCCCTTTTGGGACTTATTTCCTATCTTACGGCAGGAAAACCCGAAGTTCGTGCCTGGACAATTAAGGCAGGTACCAAAGCGCCGCAGGCGGCAGGTAAAATTCACACCGATTTTGAGCGTGGATTTATCCGTGCCGAAGTTATCGCCTATGACGATTTTATCAACACTTGCGGCGGTAATATGGTAACCGCAAAGGAAAAAGGTCTTGTAAGAAGCGAGGGCAAAGAATATGTTATGCAGGACGGCGACATAGTTCTTTTCCGCTTTAACGTATAATTTACAAAAATAATTTAAGGAGTGTGCGAATTGGAATTTTTACATCGCACTTGGGCGGAGATTGATTTATCCGCATTAAAACACAATTTCAGCGTTATTAAAGAAAAATCGGGAAACAGTAAAATTATGGCGGTGGTTAAGGCAAATGCCTACGGCCACGGTGTAAATTATGTTGCCCCTGCACTGCAAAAGGCAGGTGCCGACTCTTTTGCCGTTTCCAACATTACCGAAGCGCTTGAATTAAGAGATTTAGGTTTAAAAAAGCCGATTTTAATACTGGGCTTTACCCCATGTTCTCTTGCAAAGGTGTTAAGCGAAAACGATATTTCACAGTGCGTTTATTCGACCGAATATGCAAAAAGTTTATCTGCTTTTGCGCAAAAGGATAATGTTTCGGTAAAAGTACATATAAAA
>JAZLFY010000293.1:0-1430 GCA_045616025.1 Acutalibacteraceae bacterium
CTATTTTGCGGTTGCAGGAAAATTCACATTAAGCGCACTTGTTTTCATTATTATTGTTATTTTAGGCAATTCGGTCGGCGGAATGCTTCTTCCGGCTTTACAGTTATTTATAAAAAATAATCCGAAAAAGGAGAATTGATATGGGATACAAAACTGATATTGAAATTGCACAAGAATGTAAAATGGAACACATTACCGAAATTGCAAAAAGGGCAAATGTTGACCTTAAATATGTTGAGCAATACGGTAATTACAAAGCAAAAATCGACCCGTCACTAATCAAAGAAACTAATAAACCGGACGGAAAACTCATTTTAGTAACCGCAATCACTCCCACCCCTGCAGGTGAAGGCAAAACAACTACTACAATAGGTCTTGCAGACGGACTTAAAAGAATTGGTAAAAATGTTACCGTTGCTTTGCGTGAGCCCTCATTAGGCCCTGTTTTCGGTGTTAAAGGCGGTGCGGCAGGCGGCGGCTATGCGCAGGTTGTACCTATGGAAGACATAAATCTTCACTTTACGGGAGATTTTCATGCTATCGGTGCGGCAAATAATTTACTTGCCGCAATGCTCGATAACCATATTCAGCAAGGCAACGAACTTAATATTGATGTAAGAAAAATCACTTGGAAACGCGCCGTTGATATGAACGACCGTCAGTTAAGATTTATTGCCGACGGTTTAGGCGGCAAAACAAACGGCGTTCCCCGTGAAGACGGCTTTGATATTACCGTTGCAAGTGAAATTATGGCGGTTTTCTGTCTTGCAAACTCCATTTCCGATTTAAAGAAAAGACTTTCCCGTATAATTGTTGCTTATACATTCGACAACAAGCCCGTAACTGCAGGCGACCTTAAAGCCGTTGGTGCTATGACTGCATTACTTAAAGATGCTATTAAGCCGAATCTTGTACAAACACTTGAAGGTACTCCCGCATTTGTTCACGGCGGACCTTTTGCAAATATTGCACACGGCTGCAACTCGGTTATAGCAACAAAAATGGCTCTGAAAATGGGCGATTACACCGTTACGGAAGCCGGATTCGGTGCAGATTTAGGTGCTGAAAAATTCCTTGATATTAAATGCCGTATGGCAGGTCTTACACCCGATGCCGTTGTTGTTGTTGCAACTGTACGCGCTCTTAAAATGCACGGCGGTCTTGATAAAAATTCACTTAAAACCGAAGATTTAGTCGCACTTGAAAAAGGTATTCCGAACTTACTTCGCCATGTATCTAACATTAAAAATGTATATCAACTCCCCTGCGTTGTCGCAATTAACAGATTCCCCACCGATACCGATAATGAAATAGATTTCATTATTTCCAAATGTAAAGAACTTGGAGTCAACACCGTTCTTTCAACCGTTTGGGCCGAAGGCGGAAAAGGCGGCGAAGATTTAGCGCGTGAGGTTGTAAGAATTTGTGAA
>JAZLFY010000294.1:0-2153 GCA_045616025.1 Acutalibacteraceae bacterium
TATGGTATGCCTGCAAGTATTATGTTGAGGACAATTACCATTTTCAAAAAGGCAGTGACGAATATTTCAAAAAGGTTGCCGAAGTATTTAACCGTGTTGTAGAGAATACACAACCGAACTATACCACAATGCAACGCCCGGAAATATTGCGCAGTGAGAACGCACTTGTGCGCGGACTTACAATGTTCTACACACAGCGCTTGCAAAATGTAAATATTCTGCTTGACGCGACTATGAATTGGTTCGCACAGCACAAAGCATTTAAAAACGGTAAAATCACCAAAACCGAAGCAAAAGCGGCAAGGATACAATTTTACCGTGCGGTAACATCGCAACTTGTTGCGGCGACGGTACTTTCGTCAATGCAATTACTTGCAAGCGCATTGATTAACCGTATGAAACCGTATAGGGACGAAGACGGTGAAATAACCTTTGCAAGTATAATGAGCGGTTTTTTTGATACTCTTATAAATACTCTTGTCGGCTCGTTCCTTTTCGGTAACGAAGCGGACGAGATAATAAAGGCAATATCCGGTAAGGGTAAATGGTATGACATCGAAATCCCGGCAGTAGAAGCAATAAACAATTTAATTAACGGTATATTGTCTATATCAAAAGATTTACGCAACATTGATAATATGATAGCGGACGGCGCAAGCACCGAAGACATCATATATTCAATGAGCGGCGATATGACGGCAATGTTTAGCACTGTTGCGCGGATTTTAGGTATACCGTTTGACAACATTAAAAAATTAGGTTTAGGGCTTTACTATGACATCGCCGATATTATATCGGGTGAGCCGTTTACGACCGCAGTAGAGAACAACACCGTAAACAAGTTTTTTGATGTTGCTATTAGCTCAAAGTCGCAACGAGCACGGTCAATAATCAAGGCATACGAAGAAGGCGATAAAGAACGGTTTAATACACTTAAAGAAAACTTTACCGAAGAATATGGCAAAAAAGAGTTATTTAAGTATATTAAGATGCAGTACGGCAAAAAAGAAGCCGTTATTGCCGACAGTAAAAAAGAAACCGACAAAGTCAAAAGTAGTTTAGATTTTAAAGAACTTACAAAAGACGAAAAAAAGAAATTTAAAAGCAATATAAAATCGGCAAAAGCGGCGGTTCCTGCGCTTGAAGTATTTGGAATAACCTCGTCTGAATTAGATAGGTTATACCAGTACCAAAAGACTGATAATGACACATACAAAAAAGAAAAGGAAAAACTTGTTGAAAAGGGTGTGTCCGCAAGTGCAATATCTAAAGGTGTTGATATTGCGGCGGCTCGGTCGGAGGGTGTGGAACTGTCCGAATATTACCTCGGCAAAGAAGCAATTAAAAAAGAAAATGCCGATACCGACAATAGCGGCGGTGTTTCAAAGCCCGAAAAGAAAGCCGCCATTGATAGTCTTGATTTGTCCGCCATTGCAAAAGAGGGTATAAAAAGAGCGCTCGGTATTAAGTAATAAAAAGCACTTACCCGAAAGGGTAGGTGCTTTGATTTTAAAGGAGGTCAATTATGGCACTGAAAACAATTAAATATTCCGTTACGGTTGACGGAATAACGCCGTCCACTATTCAAGACGGCGGCACACAAAAAGACCACAAAGCCACAGAACTTGTATTTCAAATCAGTCAAGAACTGTACAACAAGATTATAGAGGAAGCAGGCGCTCCCGTTTACCATTTCTCGATTAAAGACGGTAGCGGCACGGTAAGAGAAACTGCAACCGAAAGTATGGTGGGCTTATTTACATACAAGTTGCCGCTTGATATAAGCATAACACAATTCGGCGGCACGCTTGACATCCGTCTTGTGCTGTCAGTTATTGGCGACAACGAAACCAAAACCGAATTATACAGTTTCCCTGCGCTTATATCCCTTAAAGATTTACCAAACGATTATATTAACGACGGTAAATATCAGTCTGCCGCATATTTTACCGAAGCGGCAAAGGAAAGCGCAGAAAAAGCGAAAGAGTCGGAAGATAACGCAAAAGAGAGCGAAAACAAAGCGTTTGAATATAAAGAAGATACCGAAGACGCGAGAATTGCCATTGAAACGGGTACGACAATAGACTTTGACGGCGGCGATGCAGAAACGCGTTTTACACCGACTTTTGTTATTGATACAGAACTTGACAGAG
>JAZLFY010000295.1:0-3201 GCA_045616025.1 Acutalibacteraceae bacterium
CGCCGATGCAAACGACGGTGACTTTATCGTATCGGTATTTGATAAGGGCTTGCCCGGTGACTACGAAAGCGATTTAAAGGGTGACGAGAGAATCGGTCTTACCATTATGCGCAATTCGGTTGACGAAATTTATATTGAAAATTTAGGACTTGGCGGAAGAAAGCAAAAACTTGTGAAATATTACTGCTCTATTCCGAAAGAATCGGAACTTGTCCGAAATAACGAAGAAAAGATACCCGACGATGTTGAAATTTCCATACGCACACCAAAGCGTGACGAAATTATTGAAATCAGCCGTGCTTTTTATAACGAATACGGTTATACCTATGCAAACGATACTTTCTATTATCCCGAGCGACTTTTCGCCGCCATTTCAAAGGGCAAAATTCACTCTACCGTCGCCATTGACCAGTACGGCGGTTTTGCCGGACATCACGGCGCAGTACAGTGGGAAATCGTGCCGGGCATTTGGGAAGCAGGTATGGCGGTAGTAAACAAGAATTACCGTAATATGGGCATTTTCAAAAGACTTATGGCATCTACAAACAACTTTATCGAAAATGAAGCAAAGGGCAAAATGGTTGTCGGCTGCACCGTTACCACCCACCCGTATTCACAGATGACACGGCTTAAATGCGGCTCTTTCCCCTGCGCTTTCGGCTTTAATATTGTTCCTGCCGATATGGGAAAAAGCACCTTTAAGGACGAAAAGCATCCGACAAGTGAGGCAATTGCCGCATCTATCTTTGACTTTACGCCCAAAACGGTTTATCTTGAAAAGGAACTTATTGAGGCGGCAAACTTTATTTATGACGGCACTAAACTCCAGCGTGAAATAATAACAGAGTCAAACGATACTTTTGACGAAACTACCGTAAGTAAATGTATTTTTAATACAAAATACAGAACCGGCGATATAAATATTATAAAAATAGGTGAAGATTATGAATCCCACCTTATTTCCGATATAACAGAACTGAAAAAGCAGGCGGCAGAATCAATTACACTATATATTTCAATAGAAAATCCACAGTCAATTAAGGTGTACGAGGCGGCAAAAAAGCAGGGATTTTTCTTCTGCGGAATTTTGCCTAATGCCAAGCAGGGCGATGTAATGCGTATGCAAAAGATACTGTTAAACACCATTGATTACGATGCGATTGTTACCTATGATGTCTTTACGACACTTCTTAATATGATCCGCAAATTCGACCCGGATGATAAGGGATAATCTAAAATGAAATAATAAATCGCCCTCCCGAAAATCCGGGAGGGCGATTTATTGTATAAGAGCGACCAAAAAGTACGCTTGTTGTTGCTCGACAAATTCTAATTTGTTGGGATTATTATAGCAAATTCCGGTTGATAAATCAAGGCGACGCCTTGTATATCATCAAGCCGCATAAAGATTTTATACACGCCTATGGCGTGATGAGATACACGGCTAACGCCGTGATGAGATACAAAGGCGGCAAGCCGCCTTTGGTGATATACCAAGCCTGCGGCTTGGATAAAAAAACCACTTGCTTATGCAAGTGTTTTTTTGGCCCGCCCGAAGGGATTCGCTACGCCGCAACTGTTGCGGCTACACGCCCACGGGCTCGGCAACCGTTCCCCGAAAGGTTGCCGTTTTGTTCCAAAACTGCCCTGTTCGAATCCCTTCTCGTTTTTTAAAACGAAAAATAACGGAAGCACCTTTGGTGCCTCCGTTATTTTTGGCCCGCCCGAAGGGATTCGAACCCCCAATCTCCAGAATCGGAATCTGCTGCGTTATCCAGTTGCGCCACGGACGGATATTAAGTTTTTCTCTCACGGCAAGGCAGGGTTGCCTTGCCGTGATTATGCTTTTAATTATAGCCGTTAGGGTTATTTTTTTGCCATCTCCATGTGTCTTCGCACATCTTATCTATTCCGTACTTTGCGGTCCAGCCGAGCAGTTCTTTGGCTTTTGACGCGTCGGCATAAACTTCGTCTAAATCGCCCGGTCTTCTTGCATCTATTTGGTAGGGTATTTTAACACCGCTTGCCTTTTCAAAGGCAGACACAAGTTCAAGCACGCTTGTTCCCCTGCCCGTTCCGAGATTTATTTCCTCGCAACCGGTATTTTTAAGAACATAGTCAACCGCCTTAACATGACCGACCGCCAAATCGACAACATGAATATAATCTCTGACACCCGTACCGTCGGGTGTTTTATAATCGTTACCGAAAACATGGAGCATTTCCCGTCTGCCGACGGCAACCTGCGCCACATAGGGCATAAGGTTATTCGGTATTCCCTTGGGGTCTTCACCCATAGTGCCGCTTTCGTGCGCACCTATAGGATTAAAGTAGCGAAGAATTGCTACCGAAAAGTCCTTATCCGACACATAAAGGTCACGCAAAATTTCTTCTATAAACAGTTTTGTTTTGCCGTAAGGGTTTATCGCACCCGTCGGCATACCCTCTTTAAGCGGAACGGTGGTTGCGGCACCGTAAACGGTAGCCGAAGAAGAAAAGACTATTTTTTTACATTCGTATTCACGCATAACATTAATAAGTGTTATGGTGCTTTCAAGGTTGTTTTCGTAATACATTATCGGCTTTTCAACCGATTCGCCGACCGCTTTAAGTCCGGCAAAATGAATTACTGCCTCGATTTTGTTGTCAGCAAAAATCTTTTTAAGTGCCTTTTCGTCACGAACATCGTTTTGATAAAATTTAACGGTTTTTCCCGTTATTTTCTCTACCCGTTCAAGTGATTTTTTTGAACTGTTTAAAAGATTATCGACAACAACAACATCGTAACCCGCATTTAACATTTCAACGCAGGTATGACTGCCGATGTATCCGGCACCGCCGGTAACAAGAATAGACATATAATCTCCCCTAAACTATTGCATTTCTCTTGCAGGCGGCTTTACACTCGCCGCAGTTTTCACACAAAGAATAATCAATAACCGCAAGGTTATCTTTAATTTGAATTGCACCCTTTGGGCAGGTTTTTGCACAAAGTCCGCAAGCGATACAAGACACCTTACAAACCTTTACCGTGCCGACACCCTTTTCTTTATTAGAGCATGCAACACGGGCAACAGAGCCCTTTGGAATTAAAGAAATAATACCTTTAGGGCAGGCGTTTACACACTTACCGCAGGCAAGACAGATTTCTTCACAGATGACCGGTGCGCCGTCTTTCATTTCTATTGCACCGAAATCGCA
>JAZLFY010000296.1:0-6135 GCA_045616025.1 Acutalibacteraceae bacterium
AGCGTCTTTTGGGCGACGGTTCAAGTTACGGAATAAATCTTTCCTATGCTGTTCAACCTTCCCCCGACGGTCTTGCGCAGGCGTTTATTATCGGTGAAGAATTTATCGGCGGTGGCAGTTGCGCAATGGTGCTTGGCGACAACATCTTTTTCGGCAACGGTCTGCCCGCCCTTTTGCGCGAGGCGGCAGGAAGAGAAAACGGCGCAACCGTTTTCGGTTATTATGTACCCGACCCCGAAAGATTCGGTATTGTTGAGTTTGACGAGAACGGCAAGGCAATTTCCATTGAGGAAAAACCGCAAAACCCGAAATCAAACTACTGTGTAACGGGACTTTATTTCTACGATAACCGCGTTGTTGAACTTGCCAAAAAGGTTAAACCCTCGGCACGCGGCGAACTTGAAATAACCGACCTTAACCGTATGTATCTTGAAGAAGGCACCTTAAATGTTGAAACGCTCGGCAGAGGTTATGCTTGGCTTGACACCGGCACAATGGACGCTTTAAGCGAGGCAACCGAGTTTGTAAAGGTTGTTGAAAACCGTCAGGGTATTCAGATTTCCGCAATTGAAGAAATTGCATACAGAAACGGTTGGATAACCCGTGACGAACTTATGGCTTCCGCCGAAAAGTACGGCAAGTCAATTTACGGACAGCACCTTAAAAAGGTTGCGGAAGGAAAAATAAGAAGATAATAAAAAACGCCCTTCGGGGCGTTTTTTTATTTGTAGGGAACGGGCTTGCTCGTTCCGTTTGGCTTGTGTGGAAATTAACGGGAGGGCGTGGAAGCCCTCCCCTACAACATACTAATATATTTTTGTGCGAAAAATAACGGGAGGGCGTGGAAACCCTCCCCTACACAGCAATATTAATTAATACAACTTTGTAGGGGTTGTCGTCCCCGGCAACCCGTTCGGTTTGTGCGGAAATCAACGGTACGGCGTGGAAGCCGTCCCTAATGAAGGAATTAATGTGCCTACGGCGTAATATAAAACGGGAGTGCATTGCACTCCCGTTGTTTTATATTTTAAAATTCTTTTTTATTATAAAGACAATTAAGGGGATAAGAATTATCTGCAAAGCAATTCCCGGTACTGCACCCCAAAATGCCGAGCTTAAAAATGCGGCAAACCCGAATGTTGTGTCGCCTACTCCGGCAAGTACCGTTTGCGCAATTCCCCAAACAATTCTGCCTAAAAGCATTGCGCAGATAAGGGATACATAAACATAAATTTTCCTGTTCGGCAGTAACTTATAAAGCAATCCCGAAACAAGACCGTAAACGGCAAGTTCGACACACATTGCAAGTCCCGTCGGCATAAGCGGCGGCAGACCGAAGATTAAAAACCGCAGAAGCGGTGCGATAATTCCCACCGCAAGACCGTAAACGGGGCCGCAGATAAATCCGCACAGAATTACCGGAAAGTGCATAGGGCAAAAAGCATTGCCCAGTTGCTTAAACTGTCCGGTAAAAAGCGGCAGTACCAAAGCAAGCGCCAAAAAAAGTGCCGACAGTACCGTTTTTATAAGGTTTGTTTTTTTATGCATACTAAAACCGTCTTTTTAATAAAATTATGCTTTCATTTCTGCCTTAACACTGTCAAATGTGTTTGTGATTTCGTCGCTCGGTTTTTCGGTTAAAAGACTGACGGCGAAAATGAAGATGAGTGCTACGATAAATGCAGGTAAAAGTTCGTAAATATCAAGCACCGTTCCCGCAAACTGTGTGCGAATTATGAATTTCCAAATGAAAATCATTGCGCCGCCAGATACCATACCTGCAAGTGCGCCCCATTTTGTTGCCCGTTTCCAGAAAAGCGATACAAGTATTACGGGGCCGAATGTTGCGCCGAAACCTGCCCAGGCGAAAGAAACTATCTTGAATACCGAACTGTTCGGATTTCTTGCCAAAAATACGGCAATAACCGAAATTACGACAACCGAAACACGCGCGATAATCATTACGGTTTTGTTTGAAAGTTTAAGTTTTGCGCCGTCAACCAAAATATCCTGCGTAACACTTGAAGATGCGGCGATAAGTTGACTGTCCGCCGTGGACATTGTTGCCGCAAGAATACCCGAAATGAATATACCTGCAACAAATGCGGGTATCCACCCCATTTTACTTATGTATGCCGAAATATCAACTATTATTGTTTCGGATGCGGAAGAATCGGCATAAGGGCCAACTATACCCTTATTCATAAGGTTAAGTCCGACAACACCGATAAGAACGGCAATAGCCATTGAAATTACAACCCAAACCGATGCAATTCTTCTTGACATTTTAAGTTTATTCGGGTTATCTATTGCCATAAAGCGAAGCAGAATATGGGGCATACCGAAATATCCGAGTCCCCACGCAAGGGTTGAAACAACGGCGATAAGCCCGAAACTGCCGGTTTTACCGCTTGCAACATCAAAGCCCTTAAAGAGATTTAGATAACCGTCCATATTGGATACATTGGCAAACACCTTTGAGAAACCGCCCGAAAAGCCCTCGCCGAGACCTAATACCACGAAAAGCGCAATGGTCATTACAATACTTTGAATAAGGTCGGTGGTGGAAGCCGCCATAAAGCCGCCCATTGTACAGTAAGCGACAATGACAACGGCGCTTATTACCATTGCGGTCATATAGTTCATACCGAACATATTTGCAAACAGTTTTCCGCAGGCGGCAAAGCCCGATGCGGTGTAGGGTATGAAGAATATGATAATTATTACGGCGGCGATGATTGAAAGAACACGGGTTTTATCGTCAAACCGTTTTGCGAAAAATTCGGGCAGGGTTACGGCATTTACCTTTTCGGTGTATTTGCGCAGCCGTTTTGCCACGAAAAGCCAGTTAAGATATGTACCGACGGCAAGACCGATTGCCGTCCAGACCGCTTCGGGAAGTCCCGTCATAAGCGCAAGTCCGGGTATGCCCATTAAAAGATAGGCGCTCATATCCGATGCTTCGGCGCTCATTGCGGTTACCCACGGTCCTAATTTTCTGCCGCCCAAGTAAAAATCTTCGGCGGTTTTGGTTTTATGTGAAAACATAAAACCGATTGCTAACATTCCTATTAAATAAAGTATGATAGCAACAATAATTAATATTTCCGATACTGCCATAGTTTTTCCCCTTTAAATTTTATTTTGCAAGAGTGTATATTTCCGCTTCCCACGGCTCCCAGTTGCCGCTTCTTAAAATTGACGGCTCACCCTTTTGGTAGTTCGTGAGAATTCTGTTCCACTTAAAGCCGGTAATTTCTTCCGGTAATTCAATTTTTACCTTATCGTTTGAAAAGTTTGCAATAACCAAAACGGTTTCTCTTGCACATTTTCTTAAATATACAACCATTTTTTCGTGGTCGAACATAAGGAATTTAAAGTTACCGTCAACTATTGCAGGGTGGGTGCGGCGGATAGCCGTTAACTGCTTGTAGAAATCAAAAATCGAGTCCTTTGAAGCACGGTCGGCTTTGTAGTTCACCTCGGTATAACGGGGGTTAACCCTTATCCACGGCTTGCCTGTGGTAAAGCCGGCATTTTCACTATCGTCCCACTGATAGGGTGTACGGGCATTATCACGGGAGGTTGCACGGAGTTTTGAAAGCGCCTCCTCAGGCTCTACCCCTGCCTCTATCATGGTATTATACTTGCCGACGGTATATCTTTCGTTATAATCATCTATCGTTTCAAAATAAACATTGGTCATACCAATTTCTTCACCCTGATAAATAAAGGGTGTGCCGGGCATTGTGTGTGTAAGTGCGGCAAGAAGTTTTGCCGACTCGACACGGTAGGTGGTGTCGTTACCGAAACGGGATACCTGACGGGCGGAGTCGTGGTTGGTCAAAAACTGGGATATCCAGGCGTTATGCTCCATAAGGTCTATCCAGCGCTGTTGGGTTTCTTTGTATTCGTTTACGGTGATTATGTTCGGGTTTTTGCCGATTTCAAAATGGAATACCATATCAATTTCATTGTGGTCTTGGCAGATATAGTCAAGCGCACCGTCAGACGAAAGGTTACCCGTTTCGCCGACCGTCATACAGTCATAATGTCCCCAAACATTTTTGTTTATATCACGCAAAATGTCGTGAATACCCTCAACATTGGTGCAGATAGCACGGTCAACAACATAACCGTAAATACCAACCGGCGGTGCGGGCGGCATTTTACTGTCGGGCAGTCCTGCCGGCTTTTTAAGGCGGTTAATTGCATCAAGACGGAAGCCGTCCACGCCCAAATCAAGCCACCAACGCATCATTTTGTACATTTCTTCACGAAGTTCTTTGCATTCCCAGTTAACATCGGGCATATGCCAGGAGTAGTTATGTAAATAATACTGCCCCGTCAGTTCGTCAAACTGCCAGGCACTTCCCCTGCCCTCGTAAAAATAGTTGCCCCAGTTATTCGGCTCGCTGCCGTCGGGTTTCGGGTCACGCCATACATAGTAATTTCTGTACGGGTTATCCTTTGATTTTCTTGCTTCTTTAAACCATTTATGCTGGTCGGAAGTGTGATTAAGTACCAAATCCATAACAACACGAATGCCCATAGCGTGCGCCTTTTCGAGCAGTTCTTTAAAGTCATCCATTGTGCCGTAGGTCGGCTCGATATCCTGATAATCGGAAATATCGTAACCGTTATCGACCTGCGGTGATTTATAAAGCGGATTAAACCAGATACAGTCTGCACCGAGTTCTTTAATTTCGGGAAGTTTTGAAATTACACCCCGTAAATCACCGACACCGTCACCGTTTGAATCACAAAAACTTTTGCAGTAAATTTGATAAACTACCGCTTCCTGCCACCATTTCTTTTGCATAATAAACTCCTTTTAATCATTTGATTTTATGTCTTTGATTATTCCCATAATCATTATGACTATTATTATTAAAAGCACCCCGAAAACACAACCGACAATAATCTTTTTACTGTTATCGACCTTGGCGGTTTCCTTTTTAAAGGTAAAATTTTCGAGTGATTTTTTCGCCTTTTCGTTTTCGGTTTGTCCCTCGCTGTATATTGAAAACTGAAAAATTTTGCCGTTTTTTACGGTTATGTACTGACTTGAAAGATATGTGCCGCCGCTGTCGCTTAACAGTTGTTCGGTTTTAATAAAGTTATTATAACCGACCTTTTCGGTTGTATAACCGCTTTCGCCCAAGGTTTCGACAAGTTTTTCTGTTGCACTGTCGGAAAGCGCCGACAAATCTTTTGCCGCCTTTGACAGTTCGGTAGAATAAACATAAAGCCGCATTTGAACGGTGTTATCGCCGTTGACCGCAACAAGTTCGATATTGTTTTCGGTACAGTAATCTTTAAGGGCAGACTCGTCCATATCGGTTATCTGCGCTATTGCGGACAAATCGCCCGAAGTATAACCAACCGTAAAACTTTTATCAAAATCTACGGTATATTCGTTCTGCGCCGCACTTACGGGAAAAGAAAATATTAAAATTAAAACTGTAAGCACGGCAAGTATTTTATATTTCATAAAAATTCCTTATTTTATATTGTTTTGAATTTTTGCCGCCGTAACGGTGTTTTGTAAAAGTGTTGCAATGGTCATAGGCCCTACGCCGCCGGGTACGGGGGTGATATAAGACGCTTTTTTTGAAACCTCGTCAAAACAAACATCGCCGCAAAGTTTACCCTCGCTTCTGTTCATACCCACATCAATAACAACCGCACCGTCCTTTACCATATCGGCGGTGACAAAGCCGGCTTTACCTACGGCGGATACAAGGATATCCGCCTGCTTTGTAATTTCGGCTAAATTACGGGTTTTGCTGTGTGCCGTTGTAACCGTACCGTTTTTATGTAAAAGGAGCATGGACATCGGCTTGCCGACAATGTTGCTTCTGCCGATTACGACACAGTTTTTACCGCAAACATCAATATCGTAGTATTTAAGCATTTCCATAATACCTGCCGGTGTGCAGGGCAAAAAGGCATAATCGCCTATCATAATTCTGCCGACATTGGCAGGGTGAAACGCGTCAACATCCTTATTGACATCTATTGCCTCGATAACCGCCTTTTCGTCAAGACCGGCAGGCAAGGGTAACTGACAGAGAATACCGTTAACATTTTTGCTTTCGTTTAACTGTTTTACAAGTGAAATAAGTTCTTCCT
>JAZLFY010000297.1:0-2362 GCA_045616025.1 Acutalibacteraceae bacterium
AAATATTGACATTCAGTGAATGTCAACGAAAAATAATTATGCTGTCAGCATAAGACATTTGAAATTAAATGTTATAAACTGTAAAAAAAGGAGAACAAAATGTTTAGTATTGTATTATATGGAAAATATGACACAGGGAAAACGGAAACTTTAAAAAACTTCATAAATATTCTAAAAAACAGCGGCTATTCACAAATAAAATTTGAAGATTTAAATGGTGGAAATGATATAAGAACCGTATTTGAAAAGGACAACAAAAAAATACTGGTAACCACAAGAGGCGACAGTCGTAACGACTTGGAAAATGATTTTGAATATTTCGATAACTGTGATATATTCATTTGCGGCGCGCGTACAAGAGGCGGTACTAATGATTTTATAAATGGAAAGTTTAATAAGGAAAATATATTTTGGGTTTTGAAGTCCGCAATTTATATAGACAAAAAGTATCAAACAGTATTGTCTTATGACAATTTAATAAAGCAACAAAATGAAGAACAGGCAAATCAACTGTTTGTGTTGTTAGAAAACACAATTAAAATAATATAACGAGGTGATAACCTTGAAAAAAATAACGGCTATAATTTTATCGGTTATAACGGCAATTTTATTGTTATCGTTCGGCAGTTATTTTGCTCTGTCCGATACAGTAACATCTGTCGACCAAATTGTTGATTCTGCCGTAAATACGGTAATTGATACCGTAAAAGATACCGCAGAAACAGTCGTCGAAAAGTTTAAAACCCTCAAAACGGTTGTCGGCTCTGCCAACATCGCAATTGCAACAAGCGGCACCACCGGTGACTGCACTTGGGCACTTAACGGCACCGTGCTTACCATTTCCGGCAACGGTGAAATGGCTGATTACACGTCATCCTCATCTGCACCTTGGGGAACAAGTATTACAAAGGTCACTATCGAAAGCGGCGTAACGAGTATAGGCAATTATGCATTTTACCGTTGCACCGGACTTACAAGTGTGACTATACCAAATAGTGTAACAAGTATAGGCGATTATGCATTTTACGGTTGCACAGGACTTACCGAAATTAATTACAATGCCAAAGCGGTTGCAGATTTAAGTTTGTCATCAGCTGTCTTTTATAATGCAGGTACAGCCAAAGAAGGAATAAAAGTAACATTTGGGGATAGTGTAGAAAAAATACCGGCATATTTGTTCTGTGTATACGGTTCTTCATACAGCCCCAAAATCACAAGCGTTACTATCGGAAATAATGTAACAAGTATAGGCGATTATGCATTTTACCGTTGCACCGGACTTACAAGTATAGAAATACCAAACAGTGTAACAAGTATAGGCAGTTGGGCATTTTCCAATTGCACCGGACTTACCGAAATTAATTACAATGCCAAAGCGGTTGAAGATTTAACTTCGTCATCAGACGTTTTTTATGATGCAGGTACAGCCAAAGAAGGAATAAAAGTAACCTTTGGGGATAGTGTAGAAAAAATACCGGCATATTTGTTTTATGTATACAATTCTCCAAACAGCCCCAAAATCACAAGCGTTACTATCGGAAATAATGTAACAAGTATAGGCAGTTATGCATTTTCCGGTTGCACCGGACTTACAAGTATAGAAATACCAAACAGTGTAACAAGTATAGGTATATTTGCATTTTCCGGTTGCACCGGACTAACAAGTGTTACTATCGGGGGCAGTGTAACAAGTATAGGCGATTATGCATTTTACGATTGCACCGGACTTACAAGTGTTACAAGACCCGACAGTGTAACAAGTATAGGCAATTATGCATTTGAATATTGCACCGGTCTTACCGAAATTAATTACAATGCCAAAGCGGTTAAAGATTTAACATATAATTCAAATGTCTTTTATAATGCAGGTACAGCCAAAGAAGGAATAAAAGTAACCTTTGGGGATAGTGTAGAAAAAATACCGGCATATTTGTTCCATGTAAATTATCCTTCATATTATCCCAAAATCACAAGCGTAACTATCGGTAATAATGTAACAAGTATAGGCGAGCGTGCATTTTCCTATTGCACCGGACTTACAACTATAACAATACCAAACAGTCTAACAAGTATAGGCAATGGTGCATTTTCCGGTTGCACCGGACTTACAAGTATAGAAATACCAAACGGTGTAACAAGTATAAGCAGTTATACATTTTCCTATTGCACCGGACTTACAAGTATAGAAATACCAAACAGTGTAACAAGTATAGGCGATTATGCATTTTACGATTGCACCGGACTTACAAGTGTTACAATACCCGACAGTGTAACAAGTATAGGCAATTATGCATTTGAATATTGCACCGGACTTACCGATGTTTATTACAGCGGAACGCAAGAAGAATGGAAGGATATTGAT
>JAZLFY010000298.1:0-3581 GCA_045616025.1 Acutalibacteraceae bacterium
TGCTTTGCAGGTTGCGGAAGCAAGAGCGACAGTTCCGACAGCAAATCCGACCTTGACTATGTTAAGGAAAAGGGTACACTCATTGTAGGTATTACCGATTTTGAACCTATGGATTACAAAAACGATAATGGCGAGTGGATCGGTTTTGATGCCGACATGGCAAAACTTTTCGGTGAAAAGTTAGGCGTTAAGGTTTCCTTTACCGAAATCGACTGGGACAACAAAGTTCTTGAACTTGACGGTAAAACAATCGACTGTGTTTGGAACGGTATGACTCTTACCGACGAAGTTAAGAATTCAATGGAAACAACCAAACCCTACTGCAACAATGCACAGGTTGTAGTTGTTAAGAAAGATGTTGCCGACAAGTATCAGAAAGCAGAAGATTGCAAAGACCTTAAATTTGCCGTTGAAGCCGGCTCTGCAGGTCAGGATATGGCAGAAGAAAACAAATTCCAATTTACTGCCGTAAAAGACCAGGCATCTGCTCTTCTCGAAGTTAAATCAGGCACCTGCGATGCTGCAATTATCGACTCACTTATGGCTGCCGCAATGGTTGGCGAAGGTACCGATTATGCAGAACTTACATATACCGCTTCTTTAAACAGTGAAGAATACGGTGTCGGTTTCCGTAAAGGTTCGGGTCTTGCAGAAGAATTCAACAAGTTCCTTGAAGAATGCAAAACTAACGGAAAACTTGACGAAGTTGCAAACACCTATAAAGTTCAGGCGGCTCTTATAAAGTAATCCCGTTGTAAATTAAATTATCACCGAACAGAGAACGGCGTGAAACGGCGTTCTCTGTTTTCGGCATATTAAAGGAAAAGGAATTTTTAAATGTTTACAAATTTTACTGAACAGTTCCCCGTGGTGTTTGCGTCTTTAAATGTCGGCTTTTTGCAGACACTTAAACTTTTTGCAGTAACACTTTTGGGTGCGTTGCCGTTAGGTCTTATCATTTCTTTCGGCTCAATGTCAAAGATAAAACCCATATCGGCAATTGTTAAAACTATTGTTTGGATAGTACGCGGCTCACCGCTTATGATTCAGTTGCTAATTATTTATTACTTTCCGGGACTTGTTCTCGGCAATACTATATGGGGCGGCGGTGAAAGCGGGCGGTTTTTTGCCGCATCCATTGCTTTTATACTGAATTATGCCTGCTATTTTTCCGAAATATACAGAAGCGGTATAGAGGGCGTTCCGATAGGGCAGGAAGAAGCCGGAAAGGTTTTGGGGCTTTCCAAAACGCAGATTTTCTTTAAAATCAAACTGCTTCAAATGATAAAGCGCATTGTTCCGCCTATGTCAAACGAAATAATTACCCTTGTAAAAGACACCTCACTTGCAAGAATTATTGCACTTCAGGAAATAATCTGGGCAGGTCAGGCATTCTTAAAGGGCTCGCAGGGAATATCCGGCGCAATTTGGCCATTGTTCTTTACGGGTATTTATTATCTTGCTTTCAGCGGAATTCTTACCATTTTGTTCGGAAAAATCGAAAAGAAACTTTCATATTTCAGATAAGGAGGTTATATTGTGGCGATACTTGAAGTAAATAATTTATCAAAAAGTTTTGGCAAAGCCGAAGTGCTTAAAGATATAACCTTTTCGGTTGAAAAAGGTGAAGTTCTTGTAATAATCGGTTCTTCCGGCGGCGGAAAAACAACCCTGCTTCGTTGTCTTAATTTTCTTGAACTTGCAAACAGCGGCACAATTTCGGTGAACGGAAATGTAATATACAACGGCAAAACTGATATGAATATAGGAGACGGCGAAATCAGAAAAAAGCGTCTGCATTTCGGACTTGTCTTTCAACAGTTCAATCTTTTTCCGCAGTATACGGCACTTAGTAATGTTATGTTGGCACCTACACTTCTTAAAGCCGACACCGAAGAGAATATAAAAAAGACGGCAACCGAACTTATAAACAGGGTAGGTCTTGCCGACAGGGCGGACTTTTATCCCTGCCAGTTGTCAGGCGGTCAGCAACAGCGTGTTGCAATTGCACGTGCTTTGGCGCTTAATCCCGATATTCTTTGCTTTGACGAGCCGACAAGTGCGCTTGACCCCGAACTTACGGGCGAGGTTTTGCGTGTTATAAAAAGTCTTAAAGAAACGGGAAGCACAATGATAGTTGTAACCCACGAAATGGAGTTTGCAAAAAATGTTGCCGATAAGGTAATATTTATGGCGGACGGCATAATCGAAGAAATGGGTACACCAAAAGAAGTTTTTGAAAATCCGAAATCCGAAAAAACTATTGCTTTTTTAAATAACGATTATTAAAAAGAGGCGAAAAAGATGACACAGCATAAAAAAGTGGACTCTAAAATGATTAATCAATTATATGAGATTTTCATATCACTTGAAAGCCGCAAAGACTGCGAAATGCTGTTTGAAGATTTGTTTACCGATAAAGAAATTGAACAGTTTGCGCAGAGAATAGAAGCGGCAAAACTGTTAATTTCCGGAAAAACCTACGGTCAGGTTATAGAAAAAACCGATATTTCGTCGGCAACACTCAGCCGTGTTTCCCGTTGCGTTCAGTACGGAAAAGGATATTCAAAATTTTTAAAAGACGAATAAATAATAATGCTCTTTCAAATATTTTTGGGGGAGCATTTTCGTTATTTTCACGGCTATCTTTTTTTCTGTGTTGATTTGTAAATATTTTTTAGGACTGCCAAAAGTGTGTTTTTGTTGATTTGAGTCATTGAACGCAACGTGGACTCTTCTTTTCAGTGTTGATTAATGATATTCTATTGACATCGTTGTTAAAAGGAATATCATTTGTTTATAAAACTGAAAGGTGGAAATTTTATTATGAGAAGCATTGATGACGGTTTTTCAATAATCAATTCTATGAACTATACAAAGAGACAAATGGAGTACATATACAAGCCGGTTGAGGAAGTTACTAATCCTACAAAAAAACAACTTCACAATCTACTTGATAAGGCTGAAAAAATCAATGATTACTACACGTTTTATCACATTATTGAAAAATGGGGACGTTGGGTAGCAGCACATTGAAAAGCAAAAGAGACTGGGATTAACCAGTCTCTTTTTTGTCGTTTAAAATTTGATTTAAGTCAAATATATCAACATAGCTATAATCAACTATTTGAACTTGTGCCGTAAAAGGATTAAAACTCGTTTGAAAAGTAGACCAACCATAACTCCTATTAATATATGTTGGCTTTTTCTTTGTGTGCTGTTTATAGGATTGTTTAGTTGCAGATGTTCCAAATAACACTCTCGCCCTTAACATATCAAAAGAATACCCTCTGCCCATTTTTTCAATACATTTTACTGTATTGTTTAAAGCTTCTGTTACTCCGTTTGTATAACGGTGTTCAAAATAACTGAATATTTCAATATACCATGATTCAATTGTTCTAAAACAGTCTTCATAACACTTTAATTCCGAATTTGCCCTTACAAAATCCTTCCACCGAGCATATTTAACTTGAGCTTCATGTGTAGATTTACTTTCATAAATATTGCGAAATCTTTCTTTTGCTTCGTGAACAATTTTTAATGAAGGATAAGTCGTAATAATATTGTTGTAATCGTTT
>JAZLFY010000299.1:0-2412 GCA_045616025.1 Acutalibacteraceae bacterium
TTGCCGTGGTCGATGTGCGCCACAATGCAAAAGTTTCGTATGTTTTCAAGCGGAAATGACACTGAAATTTCTCCCAACATAAAAATATATATTTATACAGTGTATATAATAACATATTCCGTTTCCAAATACAACCCCAAACCGAACTGAAAAAATCCTCACCCGTTAAGGTGAGGATTTTAAGCGATGTTTGACCTTGCGTTCAAGTGATATATCCGCTTCGCAGATGTTAATGTGCCTACGGCATTATATAAAACGGAACGCATATTATGCGTTCCCTACATATTCATAGCATTTTAGTGGAATGCTGTCGGCACTGTTTTTATTTTTCTTCCTTTATTTCACCGTGTTCTTGCTCGAATGCTGCAATGGAATTACGAATTAAAATAAGTATTTGGCTATTCGCTGACCGACCTTCATAATCCGCCACAACATGTAGCTTGTTTAACATTTCTTCTACAATACGAATTGATAAACTCTTTATAGCCATATAATTACCCCGTTTCAAAATTATTATATGTTTATGTTAAGTTCATAATGTGTTATAATGTTAATTATGAACACAAAATGTGTTCACAATCTGTTCAATGTAGGCGGTAATGAATATGACTTGTTGTTTTATCGGACACAGAAAAATTAAAGACACACCAAAATTGAGGGAACGGTTGCAGGGAATTTTGCTTGATTTAGCAGAAAGCGGAACGGTCAATTTTGTTTTCGGCGACCATTCGGCATTTGACAGTTTGTGCTATGAAATGGTGTCGAAATTAAAAGAAAAACACCCCGAAATCAAGCGGATAAATTTCCGCAAGACCTACGAGGATACTGACGATTATACGATGCAGTTTTTAATTAAAGGATACGAGGAAAGCATCTGCCCGAAAGGTGTCGGCAACGCCGGCAGGGCAAGTTATGTTGAACGCAATCAGGCGATGATAAGGGAAAGTGATGTCTGTATCTTTTATTATGACGAAAACTATCAGCCGAGCCGCCGAAAAAACAGCCGCCGCGACCTTTGCGACCACCAACCCAAAAGCGGCACCGCCGGGGCATATTTTTATGCCAAAAGCAAGAATAAAACAATCATAAATTTGTTTAAAAAAATATAATTTTAAAAAATGACAAAAAATCCGCCGTTTTACGGCGGCGAGGGATTAAAAAGCACATAAAAAGCAACAAAAACTGCCTATATAGGTTATACCTACCGGGCAGTTTTAGTTATGTTTAATTATTGTTTAAAAATTCAAGGAATTTTTTTACCATACCGTAGGCGTTTTCTTCACGGTAATAGGCAAACACGGGGTAGTTTTCGTTAAAATCGGTCACATTTAAAAGGCAAAAGCCGTCCTGCTCACCGAGAGTTACACCGGCAAGTCCGATACCAACTCCTGCTTTAATAAGCAGTTCGTAACACTCGTTATCGTTGCTGTAAACTGCAAAATTCGGTTTAAATCCCGCGCGCGAGCAGGCGGAAACAAGCATTTTGTGCAGGTTGTTTTCATCGCTTATCGAAATAAACGGCTCGTTTTTTAAATCGAAAAGTGTAAGTTTTTTACCCCTTAACGGACTGTCGGCACTTGTGATAAGCCCGATTTTAGCATCGGAAAAAGGAATACCCAAAAAGCCGTTGTATTTATCGCTTTTTTCGTCGATTATGATATCGAAATTATCAATATCTTTTCGTGCAAAATCGTATATTATTTTAAAGGAGACTTGTTTGTTTCTTTTACGGAATTGAATTACCTTGTTTGTCACTTGCTTTCTCATTCCGCGAACAAGCATTTTTATTTCCCGCTCGCGCGAGTTAACCTTTAAATTATCAACGGCGGTATCAAGCGATTTAAAAACACTTGAAAGCGAATTCATAAACATTTTTCCGTTGTCGTTTAAGTAAACACGGTTGCATGTTCTGTCAAAAAGTTCGGCGCCCAGTTCGCTTTCAAGCCGCTTTATTGAAGCCGAAACCGATGTTGTCGGCACCAAATATTTTTGTGCGGTTTTGGTAAGACTTTCACTTTTCGCACTTTCATAAAAATAGCGTAATTGCAACAGTTCCATAATTTTCACCTCAACCGTATTTTACATCATATTAAAAGATTATGCAACTACATTTTTGATTATTATTTACATTATGGTAAAAATGTAATAAAATCTAAAATGTAATAGTGGCATTATATATATATTATATTGGTTATTTTACATATTTTTACCACTGCATTTCAAACTTTTGTATGTTACAATTTGTAAGGGGAGTGTTCTTATGAAAAAACTGTTATCATTACTGCTTGCAATCACTCTTGTTTTGTGCCTTTGCGCCTGCGGAAGTTCTTCTGCGAAAAAAACCGCTACGGCAAAAATAAAGGATGATTATAAGGGACAACTGCGCGCAGGGTACGGCAGGGTTTCCATTAT
>JAZLFY010000300.1:0-5071 GCA_045616025.1 Acutalibacteraceae bacterium
AAACCAACCCCTGCGGTTAAGGACAACACCGTTAAGATAATACCATTCGGCATTTCTTGAAGATACAGGAACACCGTCAAGAAGTTCCTGCGCCTGCTCGTATCTGCCCGAATTTATAAGCGAACGGATTTCGGGGAAAGACGATGCGCCCGAAGAATAGCCGCCGGTGTTACCGCTTTGTCTGCCCCTGCGCTCCGCCATTATGGCATCGTAGGCGTCATTGATTTCTTTCATTTTTTCGCCTGCTAAATCCGAAAGCGGATTATCGGCATAATTATCGGGGTGATATTTTCTTGCAAGCGCTCTGTATGCTTCCTTTATCTGTTCGTCGCTTGCATCTCTTGATACACCCAATACTTCATACGGATTGTTCATTTTCAATCTCCTTTTTAAAGGTTTCTTCAAGTCCCATATATATAACATTTGCAAGAATTGTTTTGTACCGTTTAAGGTCAAGCAGTTCAAAAGCCGCCTTTGCTTCGTTAATGCAGTTATAAAGTTGCGGCGTTATTCTGTCTTTAACCTCTTTTTCGTCCTTGCAGTCAAATGTAAGTACATTGTAATTGTTTTTCTGTTTATCACGGGCATAGTCCGCCGCCGCATCAAGCAGATAGATAAACCGACCTATGCAGTACCCAAGCCGTTCCAAAACCCGTTTTTGTGTCTTGTCCGCACTGCAAAGCATTAGTATTTCGGACAAAGCAATGGCGGTGGGGTCTGCCGCCTTATCAAGTGAAGTTTCGTTTTCGCTTTCAAGTTTTTGTTGATTTTTAATATACAAAGAAACGGTTTCTTCAATGTTCGGGTACTTTAAAGCCGCTTTTTTATGCGCTCTTTTAAAGAAAAGCATAAATAATTTTGCACCGAGTTTTTTTATTCCCTTACTGTCCGATACATTATCGAACAACTTATAATAAAACATTACAGTTGCCGCCGCGGCAGGCATATCAAGTCCGTCGGTATTCTTACAGTAGTTGCATTTTTTAAGCGGATTAAAGGTACATCTGCCCGATTTAAAGCAGGGGCATTCGTCCTGCATGGCTAAATTAAGCAGTGAAAGAAAGGTAAAATCGTAACTTAAAGTAAAGCGGGAAAGTATGCCGTAATCTTTACCGAGTTTTTTACAAAGCGAACAGTAAACCGCACGGTAAGATTCATATTCTTTTATTTTAAGTTCGCCTTTGCTGAACCTGACATATCCAAACAATCGGGTCTTTCCCCCTTTTTGCTATTTTATAACCTTTTTTGTCCTAAATGGTGAACAATGTGTAAATTAAAGCATTGGTTTTAAGAATTTACCGGTATATGATTTTTCACACTTCGCCACATTTTCGGGTGTTCCGGTGCAAACTACCGTTCCGCCGCCGTTACCGCCCTCGGGTCCCAAATCAATTATATGGTCGGCGGTTTTTATAACATCAAGATTATGTTCGATTACAAGAACGGTGTTTCCGCCGTCAACAAGTTTTTGAAGTACCTCTATAAGGCGGTGAACATCGGCGGTGTGAAGTCCGGTTGTCGGCTCGTCAAGAAGATATATGGTCTTGCCCGTACTCCGTTTTGAAAGTTCGGTTGCAAGTTTAACACGCTGTGCCTCGCCGCCCGAAAGTGTGGTTGCGCTTTGACCGATTTTGATATAACCGAGTCCGACATCGTAAAGTGTTTTAAGTTTTCTGTATATTTTTTCATGGGCGGAAAAGAAGTTCATACCCTCCTCAACCGTCATTTCAAGTACATCGTAAATATTTTTACCCTTATATTTAACCGAAAGGGTTTCTTTATTGTACCTTTTACCGTCACATACCTCGCAGGGTACATAAACATCGGGTAAAAAGTGCATTTCTATTTTTATTATTCCGTCACCGCAACAAGATTCACATCTGCCGCCCTTAACATTAAAGGAAAATCTGCTTGCGCTATAACCCTTTGCCTTTGCTTCGGGTGTCATGGCAAAAAGTTCCCTTATATCGGTGAAAACGCCTGTGTAGGTTGCAGGGTTGCTTCGGGGTGTTCTGCCTATGGGAGATTGGTCAATATTGATTATTTTATCAAGATTTTCAAGCCCCGATACTCCCTTATATTTACCCGCTACGCTTTTTGCGCGGTTTAGTTTTGCCGCAAGCACCTTATAAAGAATATCGTTTACAACCGAAGATTTGCCGCTTCCCGACACACCCGTAACGCATACAAAACATCCAAGCGGTACCGAAACATCAATTTCTTTAAGGTTGTTTTCCGCCGCGCCGAAAATCTTTAAACAGTTGCCGTTACCCTTTCTGCGCTTTACCGGAACGGGTATTTTCTTTCTGCCGGCAAGATAATCGGCGGTAATTGAATTTTTGCACTTTAAAAGTTGTTCGGGTGTGCCTGTAAATACAACCTCGCCGCCGTGAACACCGGCTCCCGGTCCGATATCAACAATATAGTCCGCCGCACGCATTGTATCCTCATCGTGTTCGACAACGATAACGGTATTGCCTATATCACGAAGGTTTTTAAGGGTTGAAAGCAATCGCTCGTTATCCCTTTGGTGAAGTCCTATGGACGGCTCGTCCAGAATATAAAGCACACCGCAAAGTGCCGAGCCGATTTGGGTTGCAAGACGAATTCTTTGCGCCTCGCCACCCGAGAGTGTACCTGCCGAACGGGAAAGAGATAAATAATCAAGTCCGACACTTGAAAGGAAGTTAAGACGGGCGTTGATTTCCTTTAAAATCGGCTTTGCTATCATTTCGTTACGACTGTTAAAGGAAAGCCCTTTTGTAAATTCAAGTGCTTCGTTTATCGACATATCGGTAAATTCACGGATATTCTTTCCGCCCACCGTAACCGCCATATATTCGGGTTTTAAGCGTGAGCCATTACAGTCGGGACACTCACTCTCGCTCATATAACTTTCAAGTTCGGCACGGGCATAATCGCTTTTAGTACTCTTAAATCTGCGTTCAAGGTTATTTACAACACCCTCAAACGGTGCAAAATATTTTCCGCCGCCGAAATCGGTATTCCGTACAAGTTCAAGTTTTTCTTCACCCGTACCGTACAGTACGGCATTTTGCGCCTCTTTCGGGATATCTTTCCACGGGGTATTTATATCAAAACCGTATTTTTTTGCAATACCCGTATAATACATAAGTGCTATTGCGCCCGAATCGGGGTTAAACCAGGTGTTTACTCCCCAACCTGATGCTTTTATGCAACCTTCGGCAAGAGATTTTTCCTCGTCATTTATAATAAGCCGTGGGTCAATTTTCATAAACACGCCGATACCCGTACAGGTAGGACACGCGCCCATGGGGTTATTGAAGGAAAACATTGTGGGGGTGAGTTCGGGTATGCTTATTCCGTGTTCTTCGCAGGCATAACTTTGTGAAAACTGCAATTCCTTTTCGCCCATAATATCGGCACATACAAGACCGCCCGAAAGTTCGGTTGCGGTTTCAACACTGTCGGCAACACGGGAACGGATTTCGGGTTTTATGACTATTCGGTCAACAACAACCTCTATTGTGTGCTTTTTATTCTTTTCAAGTTTTATCTGTTCGTTAAGGTCGTAAATTATGCCGTCTATTCTGACTCTTACAAAACCCGACTTTTTAATTCTTTCAAGTTCCTTTGCAAATTCGCCCTTTCTGCCCAAAACAAGGGGTGACAAAATCTGCACCTTTGCGCCCGACTTTTGCGACATAATAACATCGACAATCTGGTCGGTTGACTGTCTGCCTATTTCCTTTCCGCAAACAGGACAGTGCGGCACACCGACACGGGCATACAAAAGACGGAGATAATCATATACTTCGGTTACCGTTCCTACGGTTGAACGGGGGTTTTTGGAGGTTGTTTTCTGGTCTATGGATATGGCAGGAGAAAGCCCCTCTATAACATCGACATTGGGCTTTTCCATTTGTCCTAAAAACTGACGGGCATAACTTGAAAGGGACTCTACATATCTTCTCTGTCCCTCGGCATATACGGTATCAAAGGCAAGCGAAGATTTTCCGCTTCCCGAAAGTCCTGTAAGCACCACAAGTTTATCGCGCGGTATTTCAAGGTCAATACCTTTAAGATTATGTTCCGCGGCACCCTTGATTACAATTTTTTTGTTAGACAAAACAATAATCTCCTTTTTAACATATACATATTTATTTTACGATATTTATTTATAAAAGTAAACAACAAATTTTGTTAAAAAACAAACGGCTGAAAATTCAACCGTTTGCTTTTTATTTATTGAACATATTTATCCGCTTTTTTTAATACCGCAACCATCGGTAAAATTAAAGCGCCTGCAATAAAATTGGATATACCGTGAATAATGTCAAAAGGAAAGCCGGCGGCTATCCAGGCTATCATCCCCTTAAAATCAAGCCCGAAAGCAATCGCCTGAAACGGTGCGTAAAGTGTGCCGTACAAAAACCCGTGCAAAGCGCAGACGGTCATATAACATATTGCCGCCGCTTTTTTAGATTTGAATTTGGGCAAAAGCATTACCGCGCCCCACAAAACCGTCCAGATATAAAGATACGGTATCCACCAAACCGAAAACCCGTTTAAAAGTCCCGTAAGAAAAACAAAGACATAAATCGGGTAAAGTGCTTTACTGCGGTACAGTACCGTGAAACCGACAATAAACATACCGATCAGGTGAATATTCGGCAACACATCAAGCAGAATTTTTGAAAGATAAAGAACAGCGCCGAGCAGTCCGAAAAGGGTGATTTCCTTTATGCTTATTTTATGCTTTTTCGGCTTTGAGAGCATAACTTTCGCCTGCCTTGATTTCGGTGTCTTCCACACCTGTTGAAGCATAGGTGCCGTTAATATAAAACGCCCAATACTTACCGTCTTTTTGGTAGTCCAATTTTTTGCCGTTTACCGCCGTAACCATTGAGTTTTCTACGGTAATAAGTTTGTTTTCGGCAAGTGCTTCGCCAACGGTTTTTTTGTCGGTCTTTACGGTGTATTCTTTTACACTTTCGCCATCGTCAACCGTAAATGTAAATACCGTTTTACCCGTGCCGATTTCTGTCTTTTGTGCGGTTGATACAACCGATGCCGTATCGCTTTGTTC
>JAZLFY010000301.1:0-5968 GCA_045616025.1 Acutalibacteraceae bacterium
GTGTACCGTTTTTTCGTCGATAATATTTGTAACATCATACCAACTTGCTTTTGAGGTGTACATTTTTGACGCCGGTATTACAGCAACGGCTACACCGTTTTCTATTTTAAGTCCCATTGAACGGGAGGCTGTACTGTCAATTTCATCTATAACAGCCTTGTCTAAAACCTTAATGTCTTTGTAAGTACCGTTTACACACATTATGACATGATAATATCCGTCTTGCGAGCGTACACGGGAGGTTTCGTTCTTCTTACTGTCCCACATACGGTAGGCGTTCCAGTAAAAGTCGCCGGTTTCCCAACGGTTAACTATAAACAGTACCACAACCTTACCGGACGGGTCGGTAAAGCCCTGAACACGGTCGGGTTTTCTTAATGTGGTAACTTCACCGACAAAATTCTCGTGATTATTACTAACATTATATACTTCGCATTCCGGATCCATTGTAAGGGTAACCTGCTTACCGTTATCCTTTGCGGTTTCACTGTGCTTTTCGGCAAAAAATGTATTGCCGTCCATAGACATAACATCAAACCAACTCGCAACCGATTTACCGCCGGTACATTGCATTGCAGTAATTGAGTTTATAACATATCCCTCTTCGTCAAATTCAAGACCGCAACTCTTGTTTGCGCGGGAATCGATTTTGGTTACTTCGTTTTCGTCCTTACATAAAACATCTACCTGCTGGCCGCGTACCGCCATTAAAATATGGTATACGCCGTTTTCATCGGGCTCACGGGTGGTTTTCATTAATTTGGAGTCATATTTGCGGTTTACATTCCAATAAATCGGTGTGGTTTTTGAACGCTTGGTTACATAAACGGCATAAATACTGCCGTCCTTATTGCAGATTACCGAAACCTGGTCTTTGTGTTCAATGGTTTCAAGTTTTGTCGGCATACCTTTATCCGACAGTGCTTGAAACGAAACATCGTAAATAGGTGTGGTGGCTTTTAACTGTACGGTAATTTCTTCACCGATAAAAGATGTAGACGAATTAAGTATCAGTTCTGTGCCGTTAATCCGGTCAACATACACTTTGTTGCATAAGAAATATGCGCCCATATCCTCTATCGGCACTACATCGGTGATTTCCCTTGTCTTTTGGTCGGTAACAATACCCATTGCATCATAGGAATCGATTTTATTTACAACCGGCATCTTTTTGGCTTTACGCTCGATAGGACGGCCCTCGGTTGCAAGGGTGATATGATAATATCCGTCGTCTATGTCTATTGCGCGTGAGGAATTGCCGCCGTCCCCCTGTCCGTAATAAAGTTGGCGGTCAACATTCCAGTGTATTTTATTATCGCTCAACGCAGAGGATGTTTCCTGTGTTTCACGGGTGAGCAACAGAACAGCCGCTGTCGTGCCTGCGGCAATTAAGACCGCAAGTGCGCAAATGACTATTATTAACAATTTCTTGTTTGCAAACAGTTTTTTCATAAATTACCTCCAAAAAATATACTCGGTATCTTCAAAATCCCACTTAAAACCGACAGTCTGTTTTATGTAATATTTAAAAAGTCGATTAACTTAATAATTGAGATAAAAATTCATTTTATATTATACTGTTATTTATATGTGTAATCAATTGTGATTTTTGACAAATTTTTTAGGCACATGTCGTATTTTTTAATATTTTACCGTGTTTTCCATTTGACAAGATGCATAAAAAAGCAGTCAAAATCGAAAAAATAATTATTTTTGGGGTAAAAAAACGGGGCGGCAGCTTGCGTCCCGTTTAATATTATTACACCTTAAATATATTAAAAGAATATATCTTCGCTATATTCTCTAAAGCCGTTACAATTGGTAAAGAAAGGACAATGCAAAAAAACGGCAACAATTTTTACCCCGCACAAAGATTTCAGAATTTCCTTAAAGTGTTTGTTTCCGTGTTTTTTGAAAAATCTGTTGGTTTCATTATATTTACCTCTTTTTTGTTTTTATCACACCAAAAATCCAAAAAAACAGTACAGTACAAATTTTTGTGCTATTTGTTTTGATATTAAAAACCCGTCCGTTACACGAAAGGTAACGGACGGATTACCTTTTATAATTGCAAAACATCACGCCGATAAAAAATTTAACAAATTTCCACCTTTATAACGGGGCAGGGCTTTTCACAAATAAGTGCGCCCCCGGCTTTTAATGTTTCTTGCAGTTTTTTTACATCTATATTGCCTACATTACCGCCTGTTTCGGAAGCAAGTGCCGCTGCCACGCCTGCCGCCTCACCCGTACAGGTGGCAATAGGCATAATTCTGACTGCACCGATTGCCTCGTGTGTTGCACCGATACAGCGCCCTGCAACAAGCAGATTTTCAACTCTTTGTGCCACCAAAGAACGGTAAGGAATTGTATAATAAGTGCCTGCGGGAATACGCATCATTTTGATACTGCCGTCGGGCAAATGGATATCCATACTGTAACTGCCGCGTGCAATTTCGTCGTCAAATTTTTTGCTTTCCGTTAAATCTTCGGCGGTCAGTTGATACCGGCAGTGAATTCGCCGTGTTTCGCGAACACCCAAAAGATTTCCCGAAGCCACCGCACCCGCATTTTCCATACCGGGAAGATTATTTTTACAAAATTCAAGCAGTTCCATAATCTGTTCTCTGCCGTCCATCATTGCCTTTGATAAAGCAAAGGGGTCTGTCGGGTCCTTTACCGGCAGACAGGTGGTATTAAATGATGTGGTATTTTTAGGCGGAATTGTATAAAGCAGTAAATTCTGCGCCTTATTTTTAAGGTTCATTGAGGGTGTCAGTTCCCTCCATTTTGCCTTCATTTCATTACGGGGTAACATTTCGTCCCAACAAGTATCGGAAAAACGGGCAATAAGGGTGCTTGCCTGCACATTGCCATTATCGTCGCCCATAAAGAAGTCGCAGCCCGAAAGCACTGCCAAAGTGCCGTCACCGGTTGCATCTACATAACTTTTTGCCTGAATTTCAACGGTGCCGCTCATAGTCGCCGCCAAAACCGAAGTGATTTTTTTGCCCTGCTTTTTCACATCGTAAACCGTGGTATGTAAAAGCACACGAACAGATGCTTTTTGAAGTTCACAGTCAAAATAATATTTCATCCATTCGCCGTCAAAATAATCGGTGTAAATATCCTTTTTAAGATGCTTTCTGCTTGCTTCAAGATATTCAAGAAACAAGCCGCCGTTTGTCAATGCATTTGTGCCTTTTTGAATAAAACGGGAATAGCAATTTACCATACCCGAAGTACCGATACCGCCAAAGCAACCGGTGTGTTCGATAATCATTACCTTTTTGCCCATTCTGCCTGCGCGAATTGCCGCACTTACACCGGCAAAACCGCCGCCGACCACAAGAACATCTACATCTTCTGTTTTCTTTTTCGGCTCATAATAGTATGCTTTTTCCATAACTTTCCACCTACTTTACAGATACTGTTATTTTATTGTAACATATTTGACTTATTTTTCAACTTTTTTATACTATATAAAGTCATATTTCGGGTTGATACTTATGAAATAAAATGATAAAATAAAGAAAAACCGTAAGGAGTAAACATATATGTCTTTTGAAAACACACTGCCGAACATTGACCTTTTGGGTGACAGTATTACGGCAGGCTATCCGTATTTAGACGAAAATGTGCGGTGGTGGTTGGGACTTAAAAAAGATTTCAACCCAAAACCGCTTGCAATTACCGGCTCGGGACTTCTTTATGAAAAAGGCGGCAAAAACGGTATGATTATTATCGATTCCGCCGATTTAAGCAAAACCGATTCGCTGGTTATATTTATGGGTACTAACGATTACGGCAACAATATTCCGCTCGGCACAACCGACGACCTTTACCCGAACGACCAAACCGCCTGCGGTGCGCTGAATTTCGTTATTGACAAAATAAGAAGCAAAAACCCGAAAATCACAATTATCGGTGTTTTGCCGATTGACCGCAGATTAAAGGGCGAGCCGCCCGCTTTCGGTTACGAAACAAAAAATAAACAGGGTTACACCCTGCGTGAACTGTGCGAAACATTTAAAACGGTTTATGAGAAAAAATGCGTATTTTGCATTGATACAAAATGCGCCCCGATAAACAAATACACCATTGACGAACTGACTGCCGACGGACTTCATCCGAACAAAGAGGGGTATAAAAAACTCGGTCAGTTTTTATCAAAACAACTTCGTTCGGTAATAAATGTAATGCCTGAAACGAAATAAAAATCAAAGGGTGAGAGTATGGATAGTTACGCAAAATATTTTGAAAATTCGGCTATTCCCCGTTTTGTACGGGTAAAACGGAATTTTGATAAGTCCTGCATTTTTCCTGATGAGATTAATAATGCCGTAAATGCCGCTCTTGACCGCAAAGAGATTTTAAGCACGGTAAACCTCGGTATGCGCATTTGTATTACCTGCGGCAGCCGTGGAATTGATAACTATGTTTTAATTATCCGCGCGCTTGTTGACTTTTGCAAAAGCCGGGGCGCTCTGCCTTTTATAGTGCCGTCTATGGGCAGTCACGGGGGCGCCACCGCAGAGGGACAACTGTCATTACTTGAAAGTTTGGGTATTACCGAAAGCAGTGTGGGGTGCCCGATAAAATCAAGTATGGACACCGAAAAAATCGGGGTAACAAGTGACGGACGGGATGTTTATATCGACTCTTTTGCCGCAAAATCGGACGGAATAATCGTTGTAAACCGCATAAAACCGCACACATCTTTTAGAGGCCCTTATGCCAGCGGACTTATGAAAATGATGGCAATAGGGCTCGGCAAACAAAAAGGTGCTGCCGCAACCCACGCCGACGGATTTATAAATATGCACAAAAATGTACCGCTTTTCGGCAAGGTCGTGCTTGAAAACGCACCGGTACTTTTCGGGTTCGGTATTATTGAAAATGCCTTTGATAAAACCCACTCTTTATATGCGCTGACGAAAAGCGAAATAATTGAAAAAGAGCCGTTTTTGCAGGAAACCGCCGCACGGCTTATGCCGAATTTGGGGTTTAGCGAGTGCGATGTGCTTATTGTTGACCAAATGGGCAAAAACATAAGCGGATGCGGTATGGACCCCAACATTACGGGTGTCTATTCCACCCCCGGTATGACCGGCGGAATTGATGCAAAACGGCGGTGTGTTCTCCGCCTTACTGAAGAAACCCACGGCAACGGCTACGGTATGGGTGCGGCAGATGCAATAAGCCGTAAATTATATGAGCAGTTGGACTTAACACAAATTTACCCGAATTCAATAACTTCAACATCATTGGGCTTTGCAAAAATTCCCGTTATAATGCCAAACGATTTTGAAACAATAATGCTTTGTATCAGCAGTTGTAACGGCTCTGACCGAAAAAATCCGAAAATTATCCGCATTAAAAACACATTGCTTTTAAGCGAGTTTGAAATAAGCGAAAACTTGGCAGACCACCTGCCGCCCGACACCGAAATTATAAGCGAACCGTACGATTTGATTTTTGATAAAAACGGAAATCTCAACATATAAATTAACGGGGCAGTCCAAATCGGACTGCCCCGTTATTAATTCTTAAAATCACACCGCATCGGCAATACATTCAAGAATATAGGCAAAAGATGTTGCACCGGGGTCTTGATGACCGATGCTTCTGTCACCTATGTAACTTGCTCTGCCTTTGGTTGCCGCTATGGTTTTGGTGTATTCTACACCCTCCCATGCCGCTTTTACGCCCAAGAGCAGACACTCTTTCGCACTCTGTTTGCTGTCTGACGACTGTTTTATTGCTTGATATGCGGGAATCATTGCATCAAGCATGGTTTTTCAGCCGTTTTAAAATTTCAAATTAAAACAGTTTATCGGGGTTTAAGATATTATTTTTATCAAATACCTGTTTTATGCCGCGCATAAGGTCGATTTGTTTTTCGCCGTATGTGTTGAGCATATACTGTTTTTTGGCATATCCTATTCCGTGTTCACCCGAAACAAGT